>NZ_JBHUDD010000044.1:0-23161 GCF_042677865.1 Lacimonas salitolerans
CAAGCAAATGACCGGAAACCAAACCACCCACACAAACCGCGAAATAGCCAGGAAGGTTCTTCCCAATCCTGCCGAGTAATCGAAACTCGTTTCGATTGCCTTTACCAGGGAACCACTCGATTTCTTCAGCTCTCCAGAAAAGTCCGTAGCTCGTCACCTGCATCGCGGTCCACCCAAATAATCTTCTTCGTCAGAATAACAGCTTTACATTCCAAGGCAATAGAGGCCGCCTCTGCCGCAAGAAGTCGAGGCACCGCGGGAAGTACCAGCACATATCGGTAACTGATTTCCTTCACGTTCTCGCGTGATTTTGCCGATCGACTTCAAAATGGTGAAGTAAAATCTACTCCGTTGGTGCGGCGAATGTCCGTAACTCCTCGGTAGTGTGAGGTCAAGTGCCGCTGGACTCTGCGACTGCAGCAAGCCGTGGCTGAAGCGGGTCGCGCTGCTGCATCGAGGACAAGAGTCAACGGCAGCAAAGGGCGCCTTGCAGTCATTTGAAGGATTCGCTTTGGGTTGCTGGCTCTGCACCTCCACCAGATATCAGGTGGCAATTCCTAGATCCCCCGCCGCGCCAGTGTCTCGCGCGGGGTTTCGCCGAAGGCCGCGCGATAGGCCGAGGAGAACCGCCCCAGATGGGCAAAGCCAAGGGCTGTGGCTATGTCACCCACCCGCGCCCCCGGCCCGTCCGACAGCAGGCGAAAGCGCGCCAGCTTCAGCCGCTCGGCCCGCAGGTAGTGCAGCGGTCCCATGCCATAGCTTTGCGCAAACCCGGCCTGAAGGCTGCGCAGGCTGGTGCCCGCCTGTGCCGCCAGATCCTGCATGGTGAACTCATCGGCCAGCCGGGCGTGGATGATCTCGCGGGCGCGACGCACATGGGCGGGCACCGGGCCGGTTGACGCGCGGTCCAGGAAATGCCGCGCGCTGTTGTCCTGAAACCGCAGCAGCGACAGCATCAGCTCTTCCTCGATCAGCGCCTGCGCGGGGGTGTGCTCCGTGCCGAACACCTGCCCGCCCTCGGCCGCGCGAAAGCAGGCCATCGCCTTGCGCAGCCAGTCGCGCCCAGGCGCGGTGGTGAAATCCATATGGGTGCGGAACAGCACCGATGCGGGCAGGTCATGCCCCGCCCAATCGGCGGCCAGCGCGTTCAGCGCCCGGCGCTCGATCTGGATCAGCAGCTTTTCGCAATCGGCGCCCCAGCGCATGCGGGTGGGCCGCGTGGGGTTCAGGATCGTGCCCGCGCCGCGCCCGACCGCGACCGGATCGCCGCCATTGGCCACCTCGGCCCCGCCCGCGATTGGAATCTGGATCAGGTAGAACCCGCGCAGCTCGCCCGGATCGATGCGCACATCCGCGCCGTAACGCAGGTAGTTCAGCGACAGCGCCTGCCCCGCGGCCCGGTTGTGCAGGGCGGCAAAGGGCGCATCGCGGCTGGCGCGCTCCAGCCTGTGATCGCAGAACTGGCGGGCAACGATGGCGCGGGCCCGGTCCAGATCCTCGGTCTGGAACAGGTTGTGACGGGCCAGCGGGGCGGCCCCGGTGTGCGCGATGCCGAACATCCCGAAAGGCTACGCCCTTGCCGCCACAAATCAAGCATACCCTGCCCAGGCACGGCTTGAGGGCGCAATTCCTGCGTATTCTGGATAATCGGCGCGTAAAAACCGCTGTTACGCTGATGTCACAAAACCAAGAACAGGGAGACGCACATGGACTATACCCAAGGGATCACCCCCGCCGCCGACGCCTATGAAGGCAAGGCCTGGAACGTGGTGGGCCACACCTACACCCCGAAACTGCACTCCGATTCCGTGTTCATCTGGCACGCGGTCATCCCCGATGGCACCTTCGTGCCGCCCCATATCCACCCCACGCAGGACGAATGGATCTACGTGCTGGAGGGTGCGCTGGAGATCGAGTTCGGCGCGGATGTGCACAAGGCCGGGCCGGGCGACACGATCCGCATGCCGCGCGGGATCGCGCATGGCATCTTCAACCGCTCGGGCGCGGTGGCGACCTGCGTGTTCGGCGTGGCCCCGGCGCGCAAGCTGTTCGATCTGTTCTCGAAGCTGGACGGCATCACCGACCCCGAAGAGCTGACACGCATCTCGGCGCTGCACGAGGTCGATTTTCTGCCACCCCCCGACGCGGCCTAAGGAGGGCAGGACAATGGTGAAACGCAAGACGGTCGCCGTCATCGGCGGCGGGGTCAGCGGGCTGGCCGCAGCACGCGCCTTTGACAAGCAGGGTCACCGGGTGACGGGGTTTGAACGCAGCCACGATTTCGGCGGCGTGTGGGAGCTATCACGCTCTTACCCGGGTGTGCAGACGCAATCGCCCAAGGATCTGTACTGCTTTACCGATCACCCGATGCCGGATGACTATCCCGAATGGCCGAAAGGTCCGCAGGTGCATGCCTATCTGCATTCCTACGCGGACAAGCACAAGCTGGGGCGGCTGTTTCGCCTCAACACTGGGGTCGTCGCAATGGATCGCAGGCCCGATGGCCACCCCGGCTGGCGGCTGACCATCGACGAGGCGGGCCAGACCCGGACCGAGGATTTCGATTTCGTGGCCATCTGCACCGGGCAGTTCTCGGACAAGAACGTGATCAGCCATCCCGGGCAGGACGATTTCATCGCGCAGGGCGGGCAGGTCATGCACAGCTCGGATTACACCGATCCGTCGCTGGCCAAGGGCAAGCGCGTGGTGGTTCTGGGCGGGTCGAAATCGGCCACGGACATCGCGGTGAACGCGGCACAGAACGGCGCGAAACAGGTCACGCTGGTGTACCGCGAGAACGTCTGGCGGCTGCCCTATTTCGTGGGCGGCATCAACTTCAAGCGGCTGCTCTACATGCGCGCGCAGGAGGTGCAGTTCAACGGCTGGGCGCCCTCGCCATTGGCCCGGGTGCTGGGGGCGGTGACAAAACCGCTGATCTGGGCCAATTTCCGCGGGCTGGAAACCCTGCTGAAACTGCAACTGGGGCTCAGGAAATGGGACATGGTGCCCGACCAGCCGATCGAAAAGGTCGCCTCGTGCTCATTGCCCATCGTTACGCCGGGCCTGTTCGAAGGCTTCCGCGACGGCTCGATCGTGCCGGTGCGCGGCACGTTCGACCGATACGAGGGCGACGAGATCGTGCTGTCGAACGGGCAGCGCGTGGGCTGCGACGTGTCGGTTCTGGCCGTGGGCTGGAAGCTGGGCGTGCCGGTCCTGCCCGAAGAGTACCGCCGGAAACTGATCGAGCCCGACGGGCAGTACAAGACCTATCGGCTGGCGGTGAATCCGGATCTGCCCGACATGGGGTTCGTCGGCTTCAACTCCAGCTTCTGCACGGTGCTGTCGGCGGAAATGATCGCCAACTGGCTGGTGCGCTATGCCGATGACAAGCTGGCGCGCCAACCCTCCGAGGACGAGATGCGCCAGAACATCCAGATGATGCTGGACTGGCGGCGCAAGGATCGCCCGGCGGCGCAGGTCTATGGCGGGCTATGCTCGGCGCCGTTCCATTTCCGGCATTTCGATGAATTGTTGGGGGACATGGGCGCGCGCAAGACGAAACGCGCAAATCCGCTGGCCGAGCAGTTCAGCTATCCCGATGCGGCGCATTACCGGCGCTGCCTTGCATCGACCCCGCAATATCAGGCGGCCTGAGAAACCGGGGTGGGCAAGCGTGCCCACCCTGACTGTGGCGTTCTCCTCCGGTGGCCGGACGTACCTTTGCAAGGCTAGGGTCAGCATCACGACGCGGCGCGTTGTTCCGCCTCGTCATCCTGCGCGGCCAGCAGGGCGGCATTGCCGCCTGCCGCAGTGGTGTCGATGCAGATGTGACGCTCCAACACGCAACGCGCCGCCAGATCGCGCCCCGCCGCCAACCCGATCAGCGCGCCATCCCGCGCCGCCAGCGCCCGGCGCGCGGCGCGCAGGTCATCGTCCCCCGACCACAGCGCCACAAGGGCAAACCCCTGCAAGCTGGCCAACGCCTCGCGCGGCAACACGCCGTCAAAGCCCTGTGCAGGCGGCACGCCGGGTGCGATCGCCAGCGCCTGACAGCCCGCATCGCGCGCGATGCGCAACTGCTCGGCGGCGTCCGCGGCGGTGGGACCAAGGCACAGCACCGTGCCGCGCCCATAGGTGGACAGGCGGTTGGATTCCCCCGTCGGCCCCGGCAGATCGGTCACCGTCATGCGCGGCAGGTCCAGCCGCGCCAGAGCGTCCAGGCGTTTCTGCACCTGGGCAGGATCGACCGTGCCACCGGCGGCAAACGCGTGCCCCGGCAGATCCTCGGATGCGAAACGCCGCACATAGTTCGGCCCGCCCGCCTTTGGCCCGGTGCCCGACATCCCCTCGCCGCCAAAGGGCTGGCTGCCGACGATGGCCCCGATCTGGTTGCGATTGACATAGGCGTTGCCCACGGTGATCCGGCTGGTGATCTGTTCGACCCGGCCATCGATCCGGGTGTGCAGCCCGAATGTCAGACCGTATCCGCTGGCGTTGATCGCATCCACCACGGCGTCGATCTGATGCGCCTTGAAGGTGGCGATATGCAGCACCGGGCCGAAGATTTCACGCTCCAGATCGGCGATCCCCTTGACCCGAACCGCCGCTGGACCGATGAAATGGCCCCGTGCTGGCGCGTCGATGCGTTTCATCAGCCGCCCCTCGGCCTTGGCCGCGTCGATATAGGCGGCGAAATCGGCCTGCGCGCGGGCGTCGATCACCGGGCCCACATCGGTGTCGTGCTGCCAAGGATCGCCCAGCCGCAACTCATCCATCGCGCCGAACAGCATGTCGAGGAACGGCTTGGCCACATCCTCTTGCAGGTACAGGCACCGCAGCGCCGAACAGCGCTGGCCCGCCGACTGGAAGGCCGATGCGATGATGTCGCGCACCGCCTGTTCGGGCAGCGCGGTGCTGTCCACGATCATCGCGTTCAACCCGCCGGTTTCCGCGATAAGCGGCGCGTGCGGCGCGACATGCTCGGCCATCACCGCGTTGATCCGCTGCGCCGTGGCGGTCGATCCGGTAAAGCACACGCCGTTCACACGCGCATCACCAGTCAGCGCCGCACCCACAGTGGACCCGAGACCGGGCAACAGCTGCAACGCCGAGGCCGGCACGCCCGCGCGATGCATCAGGCCCACCGCAACATGGGCGGTCAGCATGGTCGCCTCGGCCGGCTTGGCCAGCACCGCGTTGCCCGCCGCCAGCGCCGCCGCGATCTGGCCGGTAAAGATGGCCAGCGGAAAGTTCCACGGGCTGATGCAGGTGAACACCCCGCGCGGCCCGTTCTGCACCTCCTGCCCGCGCGCCGCGTAGTAGCGCAGGAAATCCACCGCCTCGCGCAGCTCGGCCAGCGCATCCGCGGGCGTCTTGCCCGCTTCGCGCGCCACCACGGCAAAGATCTCGCCAAAGTTCTCCTCATACAGATCCGCAACGCGGTTCAGAACCTGCGCGCGGCTGTCGGCATCTGCGTCCCACGGCGTGGCGGCAGCCAGCGCGGTCTGCACATCGGCCTCGGACGCAAGCGTCACCTGCCCCACCACATCAACTGGATTGGCCGGGTTGCGGATGGTCTCGACCTCGTCCCCCGCCGCATCACCCGCGATCACCGGCGCGGCCTGCCACTGCGTTGCGCGGAACGGCATGCGCGCGGCCTCGACCCTTGCCAGATCGTCGCGGTCATGCAGATCGAACCCCATCGAGTTGGCCCGCTCGGGCCGGAACAGGTCGGCCGGGTCGCGCACCGCGGCGCTGCGCGTGACCTGCGCCAGCGCCTCGAACGGATCAGCGGCCACCTGCGCGGGCGGCACATCGGCGTCGACGATCTGATTGACGAAGCTTGAATTTGCCCCGTTCTCCAGCAGCCGCCGCACCAGATAGGCCAGCAGATCGCGATGCGCGCCCACCGGCGCATAGATACGGCACCGCGTGCCGGACTCGCGCAGCACCAGATCATGCAGCGCCTCGCCCATGCCATGCAGGCGCTGGAATTCGAATGCATCCCGGTCGCCGGCCATTTCCAGGATGGCGGCAACGGTATGCGCGTTATGGGTGGCAAATTGCGGATAGATGCGACCCGTCATGCCCAGCAGCTTGCGCGCACAGCACAGGTAGGACACGTCGGTGGCGGGCTTGGCGGTGAACACCGGGAAACCCGGCAGCCCCTCCACCTGCGCGCGCTTGATCTCGGTGTCCCAATAGGCGCCTTTCACCAGCCGCACCATGATCTTGCGGTCAAGTTCGCTCGCCAGCGCGTTCAGCCAGTCCAGCACCGGGGCGGCGCGCTTGCCATAGGCCTGCACCACCACGCCGAAACCGTGCCAGCCGCGCAGACGCGGATCGCGCAGCACCGCCTCGATCACGTCCAGCGACAGGTCCAGCCGGTCGGCCTCTTCCGCGTCGATGTTCAGGCCCATGCCCGCCTTGCGCGCCATCAGCGCCAGATCCAGCGTGGTAGTAACCAGCTCGCGCATCACGCGGTCGCTCTGCCCCTCTTCATAACGCGGATGCAGCGCCGACAGCTTGATCGAGATGCCGGGATTGTCGCGGATGTCACCAGATGTGCACTCGGCCGCCAGCCGCTTGATCGCATCGGCATAGGCCGCGCGATACTTGTCGGCATCGCGCGCGGTCAGCGCCGCCTCGCCCAGCATGTCATAGGAAAAGCTGTAGCCCTGCCGCGCGCGCTCGCCACCGCGCTTGACCGCCTCGGCAATGTCGCGGCCCAGCACGAACTGATGGCCCAGTTCCTTCATCGCGCGGGCCACGGCGGACCGGATCACCGGTTCCCCCAGCCGCTTGACCGCGCCATGCAGGGTGGCGGCGATACCGGGCTGCTCATCCTCTTTCAGCACCTTGCCGGTCAGCATCAGCGCCCAGGTCGAGGCGTTGACAAGGCTGGAGGACGAGCGCCCCAGATGCGCGCCCCATTCCGACGGGGCGATCTTGTCCTCGATCAAGTCGTCGATGGTCTCGCGGTCGGGCACGCGCAACAGCGCCTCGGCCAGACACATCAGGGCCACACCTTCCTTGGTGGACAGGCCATATTCCGACAGGAACACCTCCATCAGGCCGGGCCGGCCCGCCCCGCGAATGCCCTGCACCAGCCGGATGGCGCGGGCATGGGCCGCGGCCCTGGTGCCGGGATCGACCGGATGGGCGGCTTGCAGACCGGCCAGAACCTGCGGTTCGGGGCGGTGATGCGTGGCGCGGATGGTCTGGCGCAGGATGTCGAGTGCGGACATGGGGCGGCTCCTTTCGGGCAGAGCGAAGATTTGGCAGATACTACCCGAGAATCCGCAGGCGGTTGTCCTGTTGATTACCGCAATCCAAGCGTTTAGGCTGCAATAACTCTCCACGAAAAGGACGAATGATGCGCATCCGCACAGACACCGATCATCTGGACCGTATAGACCGCAATATCCTGCGGGTGCTTGCCGGCGACGGTCGGATCTCCATCGCCGATCTGGCGCGGCAGGTGGGCCTGTCGAAGAGCCCCGCCCAGGTACGGGTCAAGCGGTTGCAGGATCAGGGCTACATACAGGGGTTCCGCGCCGTTCTGAACCCCGCGAAACTGGGGCTGGAACATGTGGCCTTTGCCGAGGTCAAGCTGACCGACACGACGGAGAAGGCGCTGACGGCCTTCAACGCCGCAGTGCTGAAAGTGCCCGAGATCGAGGAATGCCACATGATCGCGGGCAGTTTTGACTACCTGATCAAGGTGCGCACCTCGGATATCCAAAGCTACCGTCTGGTGCTGGGCGAGGTGATCTCGGCCCTGCCCCATGTCGGCGCGACCTCGACCCATGTGTCGATGCAGGCGGTGAAAGAGGGCGGTGTCTGAGCGATTGCGCCGCGCGTTCCGCGCGCCGCCCGAGGTGGGGGGCGCTGCCCCCCACACCCCCCGGGATATTTAAAGAGAGAGGAAGCAAGGATTTCTTTACCAGTCTGGTGTCAGCTATCTCCACGGTACAGGCGGGGACGCCGATGACCGTGAGAGGGGAAGCATCGCTTTCCTCATGGGACAGGGAGAGGGTTTCGCTCTCTCCTTGTTTCCTCTCTCTGCAAATATCCTGGGGGTTTGGGGGCAACGCCCCCAAGGCCTGCGCGGCCTGAGCGCATTCAAGGGTGGGCGGGCAAGGCCCGCGCCATTGGATCACTTGCCGTAGTAGTCGCGGTACCAGGTTACGAACTGCGCGATGCCGTCGCGGATGTCGGTCTGCGGGCGATAGCCTGTGAGAGTTTGCAACAACGTGGCATCGGCCCATGTGGCAGGCACATCGCCCATTTGCATCTCCATCAGGTTGCGCGTGGCAGCTCGGCCCAACACCTGTTCGATGGCATCGACGAAATCCAGCAGACGCACCTTGTCGGAATTGCCGATGTTCACGATGCGGAACGGCGCGACCGGCGACAGGCTGTCGCCTTGGGGGATATCCTCGGGCGTCGCGGGACGTTCGGGCACCGCGTCGATCAGCAGCCGGATGCCGCGCACCAGATCTGTGACATAGGTGAAATCGCGATACATCTCGCCGTGATTGTAGATGTCGATGGGACGGTCGTTCAGGATCGCGTCGACGAACTTGAACAACGCCATGTCGGGCCGCCCCCAGGGCCCGTAGACCGTGAAGAACCGGAACATCGTCGTCGGCAGGTTCCACAGATGGGCATAGGAATGGCCCATCGACTCGGTCGCCTTCTTGGTGGCGGCATAGATCGTCAGCTGGCTGTCGGCCTTGTGGGTTTCGGCATAGGGCATGTCGGTGTTGGCGCCGTAGACCGAGCTGGTCGAGGCCATCAGCAGGTGATCCACGCCATGCCGCCGCGCGGCCTCCATCACGTTGAAGGTGCCCACAATATTGGCATCGATATAGGCGCGCGGGTTTTCAAGGCTGTAGCGCACGCCGGCCTGGGCGGCCAGATGCACGATCACGTCCGGCGCAAACGCATCCACGGCGGCATCCAGTGCCTGCACATCCTCCAGCATCGCCTCGGTCCTGGTGAAGCCGGGGGTCTGCAGCAGCATGGCGTGGCGGCGCTGTTTCAGGGTGACGTCGTAATAATCCGTCATCCCGTCGAAACCCGCGACCTGCCAGCCCTCGTCCAGCAGGACCTGCGCCAGATGATAGCCGATGAAACCCGCCGTGCCGGTGATGAATGCCTTGCGCATGGTCCCTGCCCCTTTGCCCGTCGTGCGCACGGTTTAGCCCGCATCGCGGGGCTGGGCAATCGCGCTCAGGTCTGACTGTCGAGGGTAAAGGGTGGCAGGCTGTCCAGCGCCTCTTTCAGCGCATCGCCCCAGCCCTGCGAGACAAGCTGGAAATAGGGATCATCCGCCTCGATCCGGTCGCGCGGACCGGCGCGCAGGCTGTCGGCCTGATAGAGGTGAAAATCGAACGGTGCACCCACCGTCAGATTGGCCTTGAGCGTGGAATCAAAGCTGACCAGCAGCAGTTTCAGCGCATCCTCGAACCGCATGGCAGGGTCATAGGCGCGCACAAGGATGGGCCGGCCATACTTGGTTTCGCCGATCTGAAAGAACGGCGTGTCGGCGCTGGCCTCGATGAAATTGCCCTCGGGATAGATCAGGAACAGGCGGGGCGGACCGCCCTTGACCTGACCGCCCAGGATCAGCGTGGCGTTGAAGGTGCTGTCGGCGCGCTGCCCGGTTTCGGCATGGCGCGCGATCACGTCGCGCAGGGTCTCGGCCACCATGCCGGCGGCCTGAAACATCGACGGCACCGCCATCAGCGACGGCTCGCGCTCCTGCACGGTCTTGCTGCGTTCGTCCAGCAGACTGACCACCGCCTGCGTGGTGGCCAGGTTGCCCGCCGCCATCAGGGTGATGCAGCGCTCGCCGGGGTCTTCCCACACGGTCATCTTGCGAAAGGTCGAGATGTTGTCGAGCCCGGCATTGGTGCGGGTGTCGGACATGAACACCAGTCCACGGTCCAGCATCATGCCTACGCAATACGTCATTCGCCGCCTGCCTGTCTGTATCTGGTGTTACTGCTGGGCCTGCACCTCGATGCGCACGTCCAGCGACTCGGCATCGCCGCCGACCCTGGTTCCAGATACGGGTGCCGCATCGGAATAGTCCAGCCCTGTCGCGACCCTGACGTAGCGTGTGTCGGGCGAGATGCCGTTGGATACATCGAACCCGACCCAACCCAACCCTTCGACATGGGCCTCGGCCCAGGCGTGCATCGCCTCTTGTTCGATCCGGTCATCCATCAGCAGATAGCCCGAGACATACCGCGCGGCAAAGCCCATGTCGCGCGCGCAGGCGATGAAGATATGGGCGTGGTCCTGACACACGCCGCGCCCTTCCTCCAATGCATCCTCGGCCGTCCAATAGGGCCAGGACACCCCGGTTTCATAGTCCACCGCCTGCGTGATCAGCGGCAGCAGGCTGTGCAGCCGGTCCAGATCGCCGTCGCCGCCGGCCTGTTTCACAAGGGCGCGCACCCCTGCGCGGGCGCGGGTCCGTTCCGTTTCGCGCTGATACAGCCACAGCGGCGCCGGGCCACGATGGCGCCCCACGATGCCGTGGCTGTCGGTCATCTCGACCTCGCCGGCGCTGGTCACGAGCAGGTCGGTGGTGCCGCGATCAAAGCTGATCAGCTCGATGACGTTGTTGTGGTAGTCGTCGAACACCAGTTCCTTGCGCCCGCCGGTCACCTGCGTCTGCCACGTCAGCACCCGTTGCTGGGTGTTCGTCTTGGGCGTCTTGCGCAGCTGTTGCAGCCCGTAGGACACAGGGTTTTCAAAGCGATAGCGCGTTTCGTGATAAATTTTCAACCGCATGCATCGCCCTATTCGTTGAACCTGTAATCCACCTCTATCTGGCGGGAAAGATCGGCAAGCTGATCCAGGATGTTCTGTATGAAATCGTGCAGCCCATAGTCAAAGATCGCATCCACGTCGTGGCACAGGTACTTGCGTTCAATCTGGCCCACCAGTTGCAGCGATGGCGCGGGCGTGCTGTTGCCCGCCCCCAGATAGCGCAGGTTATCCTGCAACTTCGACACGCAGAATGCCAGACTGCGCGGCATCCGCTTGTCGAGTATCAGGAACTTGGTGATCTCGCGCGGGCCGCCGCGGCTGCCGTACTCCATGCGGAACCCGCCCCGCGCCGACAGCGACCGCAGGATCGTTTCCCACTGCACGTTGTCCAGCGAGGTGCCCACCGCCCGCGCCGAGGGCAGCAGCACGTAGTATTTCACGTCCAGAATCCGCGCCGTGTTGTCCGCACGCTCCAGAAAGGTGCCCATGCGGGCGAAATCATAGATCTCGTTGCGCAGCATGGTGCCGTGGGTCATCCCGCGCACCAGCGCCGCGTTCTGGCGGATGCTGCCAAGTGCGGCGGGCAGATCGCGTTCGCTGACCTTGCGCGCCAGAATGTCACGGGCGTTCATGTAGGCGGCGTTCGTCGCCTCCCAGACCTCGCCGGTGATGGCGGTGCGCACCAGCCGCGCGTTCTGCCGCGCCGAGGCGATGCACGACATCACCGACGAGGTGTTGTCGCGCGAGCGCAGCAGGAAATCGATGGCGGTGTCCTTGCTCAGGTCCTCGTGCACGGTCTGATAGCTGCGCCAGACAGCGGCGCTTTCCAGAACCGAGCGCCATTCACGGTCGCTGTCGCCCAGACGGGTCAGGGCGATGCGCTGCCCCGCCTCAATCAGGCGGGCGGTGTTTTCCGCCCGTTCCAGATAGCGATACATCCAGAACAGGCCGTTCGCGGTCTTGCCCAGCATCGCCCTACTCCTCCAGCACCCAGGTGTCCTTGGTGCCCCCGCCCTGCGACGAGTTCACCACCAGACTGCCCTTTTTCAACGCCACCCGCGTCAACCCGCCCGGGGTGATGTTGATGCCCTCGGGGCTGACCAGCACATAGGGCCGCAGGTCCACATGGCGCGGCGTCATGCCCGTGCGCGAGAATATCGGCACCGTCGACAGCGCCAGCGTGGGCTGCGCGATGTAATTGGCGGGACGCGCTTTCAGTTTCTTGCGGAACGCGGCCAGATCCTTTTTCGTCGCAGTCGGGCCGATCAGCATGCCATAGCCGCCCGAGCCGTGCACCTCTTTCACCACCAGATCGGGCAGGTTGTCCAGCACATGAGCCAGCGCGTCAGGTTCCGAACAGCGCCAGGTCGGCACGTTTTCCAGCAACGGGCGTTCGCCGGTGTAGAACTCGACAATCTCGGGCATGTAGCTGTAGATCGCCTTGTCATCGGCAATACCCGTACCCGGCGCGTTGGCGATGGTGATGCCGCCCGCGCGATAGACATCCATGATGCCCGCGACGCCCAACTGGCTGTCTGGATTGAAGTTCAGCGGGTCCAGATATTCGTCATCGACCCGGCGGTACAGCACGTCGATGGGTTTGTATCCACGCGTCGTGCGCATCGCCACACGCCCGTCCACGATGCGCAGGTCATGGCCCTCGACCAGTTCCACACCCATCTGGTCGGCCAGAAAGGCGTGTTCGAAATAGGCCGAGTTGTAGATGCCCGGCGTCAGCACCGCGACCACAGGATCGCCCGTCGTCGCAGGGGGCGCGCAGGCCGCAAGCGAGCGGTGCAAGTCGCCGGGATAGGTCTGCACCGGCTGCACGCGGTTCTGGCTGAACAGTTCGGGAAACATCTGCAGCATCGTCTCGCGGTTTTCCAACATGTAGCTGACACCCGAGGGCGTGCGCGCATTGTCCTCCAGCACATAGAACTGGCCCGGCCCGGTGCAGACCAGATCGATGCCCACGATATGGGTATAGACACCGCCAGGCGGGGTCACCCCGATCATCTGGGGCAGGAACGCCTCGTTCCGGGCGATCATGGATTGCGGCACACGGCCCGCCTTGATGATCTCCTGCCCGCCGTAGATGTCGGCCAGAAACGCGTTGATGGCGCGCACCCGCTGCTCGATTCCGCGCGACAGGCGCAGCCATTCCGCGCCCGAGATGATGCGCGGGATGATGTCGAACGGGATCAGCCGTTCCTCGGCCTCGGCCCGGCCATAGACGTTGAAGGTGATGCCTGTCAGGCGGAACAGCTCTTCGGCCTCGCGCTGCTTGGCGCGCAACCGGGCCGGATCCTCGGCATCGAACCAGCCGCAGAACTTGCGATAGGGGGCGCGAAGGGTGTCGTCATCCCCCCACATCTCGTCGAATATTCGCGTCTCACTCATGCGCTGACCCCGTGTTATTTCCGGTCATATCAGCATCTTGACGGACGACCCGCCATCGGCCAGCGCCGCAGGGACGCCGGAAAGTGCAAATACAGCCAGTTTTTCGGACAGCATGCCCGATAAACAGGCAACCGCGAAAGGGTTTCGTGCAATTTCAGCCAAACAAGCGTCAGGGCGGGGGACGCTGCGCCGTCCCCGCCCCGCGCGCCCGTGATCACGCAGCGGTCTTGCCCGGTTTTTTGGCCGGGGTCCTGCCCTCGCCCAGATCCCAGAACAGCCCCGCCATCAGGCGCAGCGCATCACGGCACACGGGTTTCAGCACATGCTCGTTCGGCGCATGCTGCGAACAGCCGCGATAGGAATGCGGCACCCAGACCGTGGGCAGTCCCAGGATGTCGGCAAAGCTGTCGTTGGGCAGCGATCCGGCCAGGTTGGGCAGGATATGCGGCGCACGCCCGGCGCTGCGCGTCAGGCTGTCGGCCACAAAGGACACCCAAGGATGATCCGGGTCCAGCCGCGTCGCACGGAAAAAGCCGCGGTCATGCGGTTCGATCTGCACCGCCTGAAACCCGTGGGCGTCCAGATGACGGCGCAGCGCGGGCAGGATATCCTCGGGGTCGGTGCCCACGACATAGCGCAACTGGCAGGTCGCGCGGGCATGGGCCGAAATCGCATTGACCGGCGCCTCGGGCACACCGCTTTTCATCGCAAGGATGGCAAAGCTGTTCCAGCCATAGGCGCGTTCCACCGGGGTCAGATCCTCTTCGCCCCAGTCGGTGTTGATCGCCGGGCCATCCGTGCTGTCGATGGGCAGGCCTTTCAGGGCGTCGCGCACCGTGGGGGTCAGGCTGTCGGGGCGCCATTCCGCAATCCGGATCTGACCCCGCTTGTCGGTGATCGTGGCCAGCGCCTGCGCAAGGATCACCGCCGGATCGGCCAGCAAGCCGCCCCAGTTACCGGAATGATGCGCGCCCTCGCGCAAATCGAGCGTCAGGTCGAACGACACCCCCCCGCGCGAGCCCATGAACATGGTCGGCACATCGGGTTGCAGGCGTGGCCCGTCCGAGGCGATCAGCACATCGGCGGTCAGATGGTCACGATGCTGGGTGAAAAACTCTGGCAGCCCGGCCGAGCCTGTCTCTTCGCTCATCTCGATGACGATACGACAGTTGAACCCCAGCGTGCCGCGCGTTTCCAGAACCGCCTCAAGCGCCGCTATGTTGATCAGGTGCTGGCCCTTGTTGTCGGCGGTGCCGCGCCCGTACAGGCGGTCGCCCTCTTCGACCAGTTGAAACGGGTGCAGCCCGTCGCGCCATTGGTCGGTCTGGGCGCGGATCACGTCGCCATGGCCATAGGTCAGGATCGTTGGCAAGTCGTCGCCCTCGTGCCGCTCGCCGATCAGCAGCGGGCCGCCGCGCGGATCGGGGTTTTCGTGGATCGAGCAGGCAAAGCCCATCGCGGTCAGGCGCGGCTGCATCGCCTCGGTCAGATAGCGCATCAATTCCGCCGCCTGATCGGGGTTCTGGCTTTCGGACTCGAAGGCCACAAGCCCGGTCAGGTCGGATTGAAAGCGGCCGGTGTCGAAATAGGCGGTGATCGTGTCGATCGCTGTGTCGCGGCTCATGCTGTCAGTGGTCCTTTGTCATGTCTTCGGAAATGGCGTCGCCCCAGGGCGACATGATCTCGGTGCAGCCGGAATTCAGCGCCCCGCGCCGCATCACCCCTGCCGGGCAGGCAAAGGCATAGGGAAAGATCGTGCGCCGGGTCATCGCCACGTCATGCGACTGGCGCAGACGGTCCAGCACATCGGCGGGCAGGCTGTCATCGGCGATCAGGCGGTCGCCGGAAATGTCGACGCGCGGCTGGTGGAACGTGTCTGACAGGTCCATCCCGAAATCGGTCACGAATGACGACAGCTGCGCCACCGCCCCCATGATCTTGCGCCCACCCGAGGCCCCAAAGGCAAAGCGGCGGTCGCCCTGTTCGCCGATCACCGGGCAGACATTCATCAGGCACCGCTTGCCCGGCCCCAGAGAGTTGGGCCGCCCCTGCACCGGGTCGAACCACATGATCCCGTTGTTCATCAGGAACCCGGTCGAGGGAGACAAGACTCGCGAGCCGAAGATCGACAACAGCGTCTGGGTCTGCGCCACCATGTTGCCCTTCCGGTCCACGACCGAGAAATGCGTGGTGCAGCCCGGTGCCTCGGGGCTTTCGCCGGTGTCGCCCATGCCTTCAAGCCGGCGGGCATAGGCGGATTTCAGGGCATCCGCCATCGCGGCATAGCTGTCTGGCCCGGGCGCGTCGCCCATGCCCGTATCCTTCAACCCGGCAAAGGTGTCGCGGAACGTCGGGCCAGCGGTCAGGCCGGGGGTGACGTGGAACCGCGCATCGCGATAACCGAAACTCAGCGGGTCGTGAAACTCGGCGCCATAGGCGTTCAGATCGTCCACCGACAGGCTGCCGCCCTTGGCCTGCACATCGCCCGCCATGGCCGCGCCCAGATCGCCGTCATAGAGCGTGCGCGCGCCATGGCGCGCGATCTGGTCCAGACTGTCGGCCATGCGCGACTGGTCCAGCCGCTTGTCGGCCAATGCTGTCCAGCCGCTGATCGTGGGCCATTGCCCGTCCTCCAGAAACAGCGCGGCGGCATCGGCGTCCTTGGCCAGTTCGCGGGTGCAGGATGCGATGATCAGCGCCGCGAACCAATCCACCAGCAGGCCGCGCTTGGCATGGTCGATCGCGGGCGACAGCAGCTCGGCCCACGGCATCCGGCCAAACCGTGCATGGGCCTGCCCCAGACCATCGACAACGCCCGGGACCGCGATGGCGGTGGCGCCCTGCACGTTGCGATCGTCGGTCACGTGATCCCACGGAAACAGATCACCCGCCGCGCCACGACCGCTCAGCGGATAATCTGCGGGGTCCAGCCCGCCGGGCGCGCGCATCCCGTGGTTCAGCGCCAGCGCCTGCCCCTGTTCGGCACGCCACAGCATCATCGCGCCGCCCCCGGCAGGCCCGCTCATCCACGGTTCCAGCACGCCGATCACGAACGAGGTCGCCACGGCGGCATCCACCGCATCGCCGCCCGCCGCCAGAACCTCGGCCCCGGCGATGGCGGCCAGCCGGTGCTGGGCCGCCACCACGCCATGTTCGATTTCGATGACCGTCTTGCGGGTCACCATGCTGTGCGACAGGTTCTGTGACATGCGGTTATCCCTGCTCGTACATCGGGGTTTGCGGATCGTGCAGATGGCAGGCGACATGGCCCTGCGGGATGTCGATCTGGCGCGGGGCCGTGGTCTTGCACAGCTCGGTCGCGCGCGGGCAGCGCGGGTGGAAATGGCAGCCCGGCGGCGGCGCGATCGGGTTGGGATAGGCCATGCCAAGCTGGGTGTCGGGCACGCCCAGGCCGGGCTCGGGCGTCAGCACCGATTTCAGCAGCGCCTGCGTATAGGGGTGGCGCGGCGCATCGAACAGGCCAGCCACGCTGTTCTGCTCCACGATCCGGCCCAGATACATGACGGCCACCCGCGTCGCCAGATGCTCGACCACCGCCAGGTCGTGGCTGATGAACAGGTAGGTCAGGCCGAACTCGCTTTGCAATTCGCCCAGCAGGTTCAGGATCTGGCTTTGCACCGACACGTCCAGCGCAGAGGTTGGTTCGTCGCAGATCACCACCTCGGGCTTCATGATCAGGGCACGCGCAATCGCCACACGCTGACGCTGACCGCCCGACATCTGGCTGGGGTAGGTGTTCATCACCCGCGCAGGCAGGCCCACCACGTCCAGTATCTCGCGCACCTGTCTGATGCGGCTGGCCTCGTCGCCGATCCCGTGCACGCGCAGCGGCAGCGAGATGACGTCATAGATGCTCTTGCGCGGGTTGAGCGAGGAATAGGGATCCTGAAAGATCGGCTGGATCCGCCGTGCCAGCGCAAGACGCCCCTGGGTCGAGGTGTCCTGACCATCCACCATCACACGCCCGGCGGTCGGCTTTTCCAGACCCAGCAGGATCTTGGCCAGCGTGGACTTGCCGCAGCCGGATTCGCCCACCAGACCCAGAACCTCGCCACGGCCCAGTTGCAACGACACGTCATTCACGGCGGTCAGCGGTTTGGCCGTGCCGAACAGGCCCTGTTTGACCCGGTAGGTCTTGGTCACACCGGACAGTTCCAGAACCGGGTTTTCAGTCACGCTGTCCTTCATGCGGTCAGCTCCTTTTCCGAATGGCGCTTGCCGTCGGGGAAAATGCAGCGGAAAGCGTGATTGCCCTCCGTGTGTTTCGGGATCTCGCCGCGACATTCCATCGTGGCATGGGGGCAGCGGGTGCGGAACACGCAGCCCTCGACCTCGCCCACCAGCGACGGGACGATGCCCGGGATGGTGCCCAGCTTGCTGCCGCGTTCGGTCTTGCCCGGCTGCGGGATGCAGCGCAGCAGCCCGCGCGTATAGGGGTGCGACGGCGCGTTGAAGATATCGGCCACCGGCCCGGTCTCGACCAGCTCGCCCGCATACATCACCGCCACCTTGTCGGCGACCCGCGCCACGACGCCCAGATCATGGGTGATCAGGATCAGCGCCATGTTCATCTCGCGGCCCAGATCGTACAGCAGGCGCAGGATCTGCGCCTGAATCGTCACGTCCAGCGCGGTCGTCGGCTCGTCCGCGATGATCAGTTCAGGCTCGCACATCAAGGCCATGGCGATCATCACGCGCTGGCGCAGGCCACCCGACAACTGGTGCGGATACTGCGACAGCCGGCTTTCGGCGGCGGTGATCCCGACCTTTTCCAGCAGCTCGACCGCCCGCGCCCGCGCCTGGCTGCGCGAGACAGCGCGGTGCAGTTGCAGCGCCTCGCACAGTTGATCGCCGATTGTGTAGGCCGGGTTGAGCGAGGTCATCGGCTCCTGAAAGATCATCGACATCCGCGCGCCCCGCAGTGCCCGCATCTGCCTTGTGCTGGCGGTGGTCAGCTCGGTCCGGTCAAAGGTCATCCGGTCGGCGGTGCGCTGGATGCCCTTGCCCAGCAGCCCCATCAGCGCCAGCGAGGTCAGCGACTTGCCCGACCCGCTTTCACCGACGATGCACAGCGTCTCGCCCCGGTTCAGGTCGAAATCGATTCCGCGCACGGCTTGCAGGATGCCGCCACCCACGGGAATATCCAGCCGCAGGTTGCGGACGCTCAAAAGTGGTTCTGTCATTGGTCAGCTCCGGTTTTCGGGGGCGGTGACATCGCGCAGCCCGTCGCCCATCAGATTGATCGCCAGCACCAGCACGAACAGCACGGCCCCCGGGATCAGCACCAGCCAGGGTTCGAACAGCATCATGTTCTTGCCTTCTGACACCATCAGGCCCCAGCTTGGCGTCGGCGGTTGCACCCCCAGCCCCAGGAACGACAGCGCCGCCTCGAGCAGGATGGCATGGGCCATTTCCAGCGTGACCACCACGATCAGGTTGTTGGCGATGTTGGGCATGATCTCGGACAGCAGGATGCGCGGGGTCGAGGCCCCGATGACCTGCGCCGCCGCCACGTATTCGCGCCGCCGCACCTGCATTGTCGATGCGCGCATGACCACGGCAAAGCGGTCCCACAGCAGCAGGCCCAGCACCACGATCACCACCTCAAGCGAGCCGCCAAGGATCGCCACGACCGCCAGCGCCACCAGCACAACCGGCATGGCAAGGCGCACGTTGATCATGAAGGTCACGACCGCATCGACCTTGCCGCCGAAATAGCCCGCGGCCACGCCCATCGCCGTGCCGATAACGCCCGAAATCAGTGCGGCCACCGCCCCGATCATCAGCGACACGCGCGCGCCGTAGATCAGGCGTGACAGGTAATCGCGGCCCAGGTGGTCGGTGCCCAGCGGGTGATCCCATGTGCCGCCCATGAACACCGGCGGCTCCATCCGGGTCATCAGGCTTTGGGCATAGGGATCATGCGGGGCCAGCCAGGGCGCAAAGATCGCCACCAGCGTCAGCAGGATCAGAACGACCAGCCCGATCAGCAGGCCCTGATGCCCGAACACGCGCTTGCGCAGCATCATCGCGGGGGTCGGGCCCGTGATCTCGTCCAGCAGGCGATCGTGGGTGTCTACATTCGCCATCTCAGCTGCTCCTCATGCGGGGGTCAAGCCAGGCGTTCAGCACGTCGGCCAGAAAGGTGAAGACGATGTAGAACATCGAGAATATCAGGATCAGCGCCTGCACGGTGGGCAGATCGTTGCGCGCGATGCTTTCCCACGCCAGATAGCCGGCCCCGTGCAGCGCAAAGATCGACTCGACCACGATCGAGCCACCCAGCATGAAGCCCATCTGCACCGCGGCCAGGCTGACCACCGGGATAATGGCGTTGCGCAGGGCGTGACGGAACAGCACGCGGGTTTCATTGGCCCCCTTGGCGCGCGCCGTGCGGATATAGTCGGACGACAGCACGTCCAGCATCCCCGCCCGCGTCAGACGCATGATGGCGGGCATGGCATAGTAGCCCAGAACGATGGTTGGCATGATGAAATGCCGCCAGGTCGCCGTGCCCGAGGGCGGCAGCCAGCCAAGCTGGATCGCAAAAACCACGATCAGGATCAGGCCGAACCAGAAGCTGGGCATCGCCTGCCCCGCCACCGAGATGAACAGCGCGACCCGGTCGATCAGCGAGTTGGGACGGATCGCCGCGACCACACCCAGCGGCACGGCCGTCAGCAGCGCAAAGGTGATCCCGCAGACGCCCAGCGTCATGGTCACGCCCAGCCGGTCGGCAATCAGCGACGACACCGGCAGCCGGAAATAGTAGCTTTCGCCGAAATCCCCGCGCAGCGCAGACATCAGCCATTCGGCATATTGCACCAGCATCGGACGGTCGAACCCGTAAAGACGGCGCACCGCCTCGATGTCCTCGCCGCTGGCGGTTTCACCGGCCAGTGCCGCGGCGGGGTCACCCGACAGGAACAGCAGACTGAAACTGATGAAGGACACGGTAAAGGCCACCAGTACGGCAAGGCCAAGCCGTTTGAGTATGAATTGAAGCACGGGGCATTCACCTTGGATCTGCGCCGCACGTGCGGACACATGCGGCGTTGGGTCTGGGTGGGGCCTGTCAGAACAGGCGTAAGCGGGGGCGCCCGATGACGCCCCCGCCGATCAACATCAGTTCCAGGTTACCGTGGTAAACCGCAGAACCTCGTCCGCCGTCGGGGTATAGGCAACCTCGTTGGTGGTGACGTAGTTGGTGTTGTACGAGAACATCGGCGCCCAGAAGGCCTGCTCGGTGATCCGCTTGATCGCCTTGGAATAGTTCTCAACGCGCACATCGGGATCGGTCGAGCTGTCCGCGAGGTTCAGATACTCCAGCGTCTCGTCGTCGCGCGCATCATCCAGCGATCCGTGCTTGAAGAACTGGCTGACCATGGCCGACGCGTCGTTGACCGAATAGCTGCCCCATGTCTGGAACGAGATCGGCGTCTCGCCCTTCATGTTCAGCTCGCGCAGGGCCGAGTACTGCAGCATCTTGAAGTTGGTATCGATACCGACCGCATTCAGGTAGCTTGAGATCGCCTCGGCGTATTCGCGGTCACGATAGGCGTAGAAATCGGTCGTAAACCCATCGGGATAACCCGCCTCGGCCAGCAGTTGCTTGGCCTTTTCGGGATCGTAGTCATAGGACACGGCGGCATCCGTGTCACAGCCGAACTGGCTGGGGAAACAGGGGGTCGAGATGACCTGCGACTCGCCCTTAAGCAGCGCATCCACCAGTTCCTGACGGTTGATGGCGTGGTTCACGGCCTGCCGCACGCGGATGTCGTTGAACGGGGTTTCACCCGACCGCCCGGCCGCATCCATCGACAGATAGCCGACGCGCATGGTCGATTCGTTGGACACGGTGAACTGCCCCATCTCCGCCAGCTTCTCGGCCTGATCCGCGGGAACTTGCCAGATCAGATCCAGCGTGCCGCTGAACAGCTCGGCCATCTGGGTGTTCACATCCGGAATGGTGCGGATGTCGACCTTGGCGATCGATGGCTGACCCTTGGGGCTGTCGTGATAGTTCTCGTTCTTTTCCAGGACGAAATGCTGGCCGGGAACGACGCTGACCACCTTGTAGGGGCCGGTGCCCACGGGCTCCAGGCCCATGCCCTCGGGGCCGGCTTCGGCGTAGTAGTCGCTGGGATAGATCGACACCGGGCCGGACAGGAATTCGATCGCCGCGGGGAACTTTTCCTTGAGCATGATGCGCACTGTGTAGTCGTCGATCTTCTCGGCCGACTTCATCCAGTTCACGTTGCGCTGCGTCTTGACGCCATTTGCCTCGTCCGCGACGTAGTTGACCGTGAACACCACGTCATCGGCGGTAAAGTCCGATCCGTCGTGAAAGGTCACGCCTTCGCGCAGCTTGAACTCGATGGTGGTGTCGTCGATCCACTCCCACTCGGTCGCAAGGTTGCCCTTGTATTCGTTGGTCACCGGATCACGATAGATCAGGCCATCCCAGACCGCGCGCTGCATCACCACGCCTTCGCGCGACGAGTTGAAGTAGCTGTCGACATTCTCCAGCTCCTTGGTGAAGGCGACACGCAGCGTGTCATTGGCCTTGTCTGCCCATGCCGCGCCTGTGGCCGCTGCAAGGGCGATGCCCGCGATGGTCGATTTGAGGACCGTATGTTTCATTCTCAGCTCCCTGTTCTTGCGGAAAGCGTTCCCGCAGAGAATTTGACTTCCAGCAAGTATCATTATTTAATACTTGATATTGCTATATAGTTAGTAAAGTCTGTCGGCACCGGAGTCGTCAAGGCCCGTGTCATGATTTCTTCGCAATTCCGGAGCAAACGCTTGGAAAAGAAGCAGAATACACTTTACGTCGGATCGCTGGCCAAGGGGCTGCGCCTGCTGCGCGCCTTTGACGAGACCCATACCGAGCTGTCGCTGGCCGAACTGGCACAGCGCACCGAGCTGGACAAAAGCGCGGTGCAACGGCTGGCCAACACGCTGCATATCGAAGGCATGCTGGACAAGAACCCGGTCACGCGGCGGTTCCGCCCTTCCCATGCGTGGCTGCAACTGGCCTATGCCTATTACTGGTCCGATCAACTGGTCGGTCAGGCGATTCCCAAGCTGATCGACCTGTCGCAGGATCTGGGCGAAACCGTGAACCTGGCCGAGCTTTCGGGCGATCACATCATCTATGTCAGCCGCCTGCCCTGTCAGCGCACCTATTTCGCGGCAACCGTGATCGGCCGCCGCCTGCCCGCGCTGTCCACCTCCAGCGGGCGTGCGATGATCGCCACCTTTCCGCCCGAAGAACGCGAAG
This sequence comes from Lacimonas salitolerans, assembly GCF_042677865.1. Lineage (NCBI taxonomy): Bacteria > Pseudomonadati > Pseudomonadota > Alphaproteobacteria > Rhodobacterales > Paracoccaceae > Lacimonas > Lacimonas salitolerans. The sequence continues at coordinate 22,493 of NZ_JBHUDD010000044.1, forward strand.
AGGCGATACGGACGTGGCCACTCAAGCCATTCACCACCCAGACCACGATGGACCGCGGATCCATCCGCGACAGTATACACGAGGCGGTTGAAAAAGGATACGCCATCTCTTCGGGGCAGATGATCCTGTCGGAAATCGGCGTGGCCTGCCCGATCCGCGACCCCGACGGGCGCGCCTTTGCCGCCGTGCAATGCTCGGTTTCGGCGCACACTTGGACCTTTGAACAGGTCGAGGCGCAGATCCTGCCCCGGATACAGGATACCGCGAACGCGATATCGCCCTCGTCCCAGGTGCATCGCGGGTGATGAGATGATGAACCGCGCCAGCCTTCTGTCCCTGACCCGACGCGTGGCTGTTGTCCTGCTGATCTATGGCGGGGCGCTGCTGTTTGGCCTTGTCGCGCATTGGCTGCGGTTTCCGCTGCCGTGGATGATCGGGGCGATGGTCTTTGCCTCGACCGTGCGCATGCTGGACCGGCCCCTGCCCATCCCGGCACAGACCCGGCAGATCGGGCAGATCCTGATCGCCACTTCGGTCGGACTGTCCTTCACCCCCGAGGCGGTGCGGATGATGCAGTCGCTGTTGCTTGTAGCGCGACAAACTTGATGAGAAGAGCGCGTCAATCAGGATGAGAATCCTTGGTCGCGACGCTTGAGAAGATGCCGCCCT
>NZ_JBHUDD010000045.1:0-28378 GCF_042677865.1 Lacimonas salitolerans
GGGCGGCATCTTCTCAAGCGTCGCGACCAAGGATTCTCATCCTGATTGACGCGCTCTTCTCATCAAGTTTGTCGCGCTACACATATTGCAGCGTCAAGAGGGCACCACGCAGCAGCGGCGAGCGCATTAAGTCTGGGTGATCATCAGGAAGCGTACGGAATTCAATCATGCTCAAATGATGCCACGAGCACAACTCCGATGCCAAGAGGCCCGTGTGTGCAGGCCCAGACGGGGTCGCTGAGCACGAGTGCTAGGCGCCGAATAGAAAAGGCGGATCTAGCCGACGATCCTGAATAGGCTAGGCGTGCCGTGCGGAGATTGCCCACTCTATTCTCCGCACATATTGCGGCTTTTGCTCTTGCCAAAGCGGAGAAAAAGCCGGATTATCGCCGCACATTTTGCGGAGTATGTGATGCAAATCTGGGAACGAGACACCTGGCCCAACCTAACTTGGCAAGACGTGCGCGTCGCCACGTGCCTAGCTGAGATGCGCCATACCCAGGGCAAGCTGATCGGCAGAATGGAAGCGCTAGGCTTCAAGCTGCGCGAGGAAGCGGTGCTGCAGACGCTGACACAGGACGTCGTCAAGACAAGCGAAATCGAAGGCGAACAGCTCGACGCCACTCAGGTGCGGTCATCGCTGGCACGTCGCCTTGGCATCGACATTGGCGCCCTGCTTCCGACAGATCGCAACGTCGAAGGCATCGTCGAGGTCATGCTTGATGCGACGCGCAACTACGACGCTCCACTGACAGCGGAACGCCTATTCGGCTGGCATGCCGCCCTGTTTCCGACCGGGCGCAGCGGCATGACACGCATCCGCGTCGGGGATTGGCGCGATGACAGTACCGGCCCGATGCAGGTGGTATCAGGGCCCTACGGCCGGGAGCGCGTGCATTACACAGCGCCACCTGCCTCTAGGGTCGCGGCAGAGATGGAAGCATTTTTCGCCTGGTTCAACGCGCCAATTTCATCCGATCCGGTAATCAAGGCGGCCCTGGCGCATCTGTGGTTTGTGACGATCCACCCCTTCGAGGATGGCAACGGACGGATTGCTCGTGCCATCGCTGATCTTGCGCTGGCGCGGTCAGAGGGGAGCTCACAGAGGTTCTACAGCATGTCGGCGCAGATCCGGACAGAACGGAGCGCATATTACGATCAACTGGAGCAAACGCAGAAGGGCGAAACAGACGTGACAGCGTGGGTTTTGTGGTTCCTCGCGTGCCTGGATCGCGCCATTCGAGGAGCGGACTGTGTACTAGCTGCAGTTGTCGCGAAGGCTCAATTCTGGGAACGCGCGGCCCCGATGCCGCTGAACGAACGCCAGATCAAGGTTCTGAACCGCCTACTCGACGGCTTTGAAGGTAAGATGACCACGTCGAAATGGGCGACAATTGCCAAGTGCTCTCAGGATAGTGCAAATCGCGACATTGCGAGCTTGATTGAACTTGGACTGATGCGGAAGGGCGAAGCCGGCGGTCGCAGCACGAACTACGAGCTGGTACCGTAACGCGAGCAGACCGAATTGTCAGCCATCACCCGGCCAAACCGATCCGTTCCAATATGCCCGAACATCATCGACCATCACTGGTTTCGGCTGATTATCAATGATTACGGCTTTTCGGGGGGTGCGACTCGTCAAACGTTGACATGGCGTTGACATGGAATAAACGCATAAAGCCCGACTGATTAAGTCGGGCTCTAAGCATTTGATTTGGCGTATTATTTTGGTTGCGGGAGTAGGATTTGAACCTACGACCTTCAGGTTATGAGCCCAGCCCTTTGAGTTTTCGTTAGTTTATTAAAATCATGCACTTACGAGATATGCCTTTGATATCAGGAATCTTCTTCCCCCACATTCACTGCAATTCGGGCACATCGGACCACAAACCCAACGCCAAACGCGCACTCGCGGGTTGATGTGGCGTTGATGTTGCAGGCATACCTGCCCTGCCAAATCATCATCAATCTGACCGTGTTTGCCATTAAAGTTGGTTCGTAGACCGCTATCAGCGAGCGTCTGCTCACTGTTGCCTTGGGTTCACCTCGAATGACTGTAAGGCGTTCTTCCGGCGCACTCGCCCCTTACGTTCCCTCGCGCCGGTATGGCAGATAGGGTTCGCCGCTCACCTGACGCAGATCGACAGACAGTTCAAAACGGAATTGCGAAGATTGATCGTCCCAGTTAGCCGGGATTTCGCAGTAAGCGACGGCGTAACCGGCAGGATCAATCCAAATGATACCGTGGTCGTTTAAAAGCGGCAGCACGCTAAGTCGACGCACAACATAATCGCTTTCCGACCTCTCGAGCCGCACATCGAGCACTATCTCGAGTGATGCATAACGTTTAGGCTCTGGCGACTGGCGCGCTTCGGCCCACTCTCTGATGCGACGCGGGTCGATCTTGTCATTTGGCGCAGTGTCATCGTCGAGCTGCGCATAATATACGCGCGCATCCGCTTCAGCCTGTACACGGTCACGAGCATTGCCACGCGCCAGCAGAAAGGCAGCGACCGGATCGAGCGTGCCCCAGTTGACCAGCTCCTTAAGCCAGAAGCAAATCCACGGCAGGCCGCTGCGAGGCCAGTCGTCAAGGGTAAGCGCGTCGACCGGACCTGCGGCATCGCCTTGATCCATCAGCACGCCGACGAGGCTGCCCAGTCCCCAATTGCTTCGGTAGATGAAATTCTCAGATACGAAAGCAAACCAAGGGCCGAGTTCCTTCGGATTGGGCTGTTTGCGAAGGCTTGTCTTGAACAGCCACCAACGCAGCAGCTTCTCCCAGTCTAGGAACGGCTTGCGCTTCCGGCCTAGTTTTTTCGAAATGCGGAATGCCGGTACTTCGCTCAGCATTGCGATAATCGCCCGGACGAACTGAAACTGTTGCTCAGCGGATTTGTCAGCATAATCGATGCCATCGACCAAGGCAGCGCGGATGTCGGCGACATTATCCAAAAGGATCGACCCCGAACGGGGCGGGAGGCTAGTCTTGTAAAGCTGACGGCGGCGATTGGGGTCAGGATAGAGACTGGTGATCGCCCTGCCTCGCCCGAGCCAAGTTCGAGCAAGGCGATGTTCTTCGTCTGCGGCAACATGGGCGTAAGTTCGCTGCCACAAAGCGGACAACTCGGTTTCGAGGTCGGCGGCGCTGAGGCTAGCGTTGCGCAACTGCTCGACTTCCTGGATCGCCGCGATCAATAGCCCATCGAGCGTATCCAGCAGTTTCTCACTCTGATCGTCACTATCATCGTCATCAACAATCGCGGTTTCTTCGAGCCATTCGCCGAAGGCAACATCATCATCGCTTCCAGTGAGCTCTTCCCAGGCTTCGCGCAAACGAACAAGCAAAATGGCAAGCGCACTGTTGGCACTGCCTCCCTCGATCGACTGGTCCCCGGTCGAGGCAAGCTCGGTTGCGTTTTTCAGCTCCTCGACAAGCTCCTCATACCCTTCCCAGGTGCGGTTCCAGACATGTTTCCGGCTGCGGCCTCGATACTCACGCTCGGGGAGCACGACGAGGGCAGTGCCTTCAGTCGCGACGCCAGGCCGACCAGCGCGTCCGATGAGATTCGAGAATTCATTGACTGTGAAGACCGCATTGGAGCGATGGACGCTTGGGATGAGCAGCGTGTTGACCGGGATATTGACCCCTTCGGACAGCGTCGAGGTCGCAATCACGACACGGACGTTGCCGCGATCGATCGCCACCTTGAGCCGGCGTGCCAACAGTCCTGGCATTTGGCCGTGATGGACCGCAATCCCGCGCACAAGCAGTCGATATTCAAACGACGCCCTCGTGAAGTAATCCTCGGCCGCAGCAAGGCAGCTCTGCCAATGAGCATCGTCGTCAGCGACCGACCAGTAACTTGGTAGCGCGATTTCCGCCGCGATCCAAGCTTCGAGTAGATCGGCGCAATTCTCGGCGAAGGAGCTGACATTTTGGGTCAGCGAGATCATCACCATCGGCCGGGTGCCGTCGGGGCGCTCGGCGGCGAGGTGGAGGGCGGCCCAGAGTGTCGGACCGCGTAGCGATTTCTCGACCCCGAGCGTGCTGTCGACACCGCCGGGAACTGGTGGAAACGGGCTAGGGATATACGGGCTATCATCACTGCGCTCGTCCTCGAATTCGAGCGTGCGGCCGTCCATCAGGTCATAGCGGATGTCGAACCGGCCGCTGCGCGCGACCTCCAGCCGCCCGAGCATCTGCCGGGTGCTGCGATGGGTCGAGCTGATCGGCCCGCCGTCCGCGTCGCTCGATAGCCAGGAGGCAATAGCGGGCGCAGCCTTGGCGGCGACCGCCGAGAGCGCGATGATCCGGAAATTCTTGTCGTCCTGCGCGTGCAATAGCCGCGCGCTAAGCTGCTCGAGACGGAGCGCTCTAGAGGTGCCGTCGTTGACAGCATCCGCTCTGCTCGGATCCTGCTCAACCATATGCGCTTCGTCGATCACTACCAAGCGCACGCGATCAAGGAACAGTGTCCCGAGATAGCGCAGCAAAGCATCGGCTTTTTCGAAGGTGCAGATGACAACGGTGGGCTGATCGACCTGCACCCAGGCATCGGTCGGCCCCCAGTCGGTGCCGCCGTAAAGGCCAGTCACGACGACCGGTTCGGCTGCGATACCGCGCAAGTCTTCAGCAAAGCGGGTCTCGACCTCGGCTGCGAGTGCGCGTGACGGTACAAGATAGAGAATGAGATTTTCTGGGAGAAGCGGATTGGCGCGGGGCGCGAACAGTCCCTGAACGGCGCCAAGAGTGGCGATGGTCGTCTTGCCCGACCCTGTTGGTGTGCAGAGTACGAAGCTGTCATTGGCAGCGAGCCGGTCGATGCCTGCACGTTGGGCAGGCCAAACCAAGGCGCGACGGTTGACAAAGGCGGCACGAGCAAACTGGGTCAGCGCGGCGCGTGTACGCAGGTTCGCATCATCGGCGAGCCGCTCGATATGCGGCCAAAGACTCGCCGCGATGAAGCAATGGGCTGCGCCCGCGCATAGCCGCGCCAGTAAATAGGAGTAGGGATCTCGGCTATGCACATAGCTGCTGGCGAGGGCATCTAGCTTGGCGAGAGCGCGATCGACTAGCGTCGCTTCGCCGGTTCGCAGATAGGAGCAAATGGTACCGATGCACATGATCACGTGGCGCACGGTCGACACCTCGAGATCGACTAGCGGCTCGCTATCGACCTCGTCGTCTGTCACGGCCCGTGAAACACCGTCCTCGCCAAGCTGGTGCTGAACCTTCCAGAACGCCTGCACGGCAGTAAGCGCGGCATCGAAGTCGCCCCGCAGGAATTCGCGAAGGATCGTGGAAAAGGCTTCATCGGTTGGCATCTTACGCAAATGACCAAGCGCCATGGCCGGATACCCGGCCACCTGATACGCGGCCGCCGAAAGGAGATGGATGGGGGCCTCCGCTGGCTTTAGAGATTCGTGCGAGATCCATTCCAGAACTTCGGCAGCGCGCTTGACCGCGGTCGTCCAAGCACGGCCATCATCCGCCGCACGTTCAAGCCAACCAGTTTCGAGCAGCAGGCAAGCCTCATCAAGCCGGGCGGAAAGCTCAGCCGGGCTGAACGACGGCAGCCCAGCAGCGCCCATGTCGCGCCTGACGCGCTGGCTGTAGAGTTTGGCCTGAAGAGGCGACAGTGCTGAGCCAGCCAAGTCCCGTCTCACTTTCGCCGTGATTTCAAGAACAGCTTCGCTAGACATCACGCCCCCGATATAGCGTGTCGACGAGACCTTTGAGATCTTCGAGCTGGAATTCCATCGCCTCGAGTCGCCGGTCAGCGGTGTAGGATGTGTGCGGCGCGTCGGAGGGCAGCCAGCTCACACGGCTCGCAGGCCGGACCGGCCAATGACCAACGGTGTAGGCTAGGCTATCGCGGCGCTTCGCGGTCCTGAACCCATCGCGGTACAGTTCGAGCAGGCGGGCAACCCATTCCTGAGCTGCGTCCGCCTCATAGTCCGAAAGCAAAGTGATGAGCTCACGAATTCCGCTCGGGCGTTGCGTCCCGGCGGCCAGCTTACTATGAGCCTCCGAAATCGTCTCGGTATTGCTCTTGGCCAGACATTTCGCTTCCAGCGCAAGGACATGGGTGATCTTGCCTTGCGCGTCGAGGCGAAATGCAAGCGCATCGTCGCCGGTCCGCCCCGGCCGCTTTTCTTTCTCCGCGTCACGGTCGTGCGGCTCCCCCATTAGGATGCGCTCGTTGATGAGATCAAGATGCTGGAACTCCTGATCATGAAAACGGAACAGGAAGGCTGGGACATGCCAGTCGGTTTTGCCAAACGCGCCGAAATGCTCGACCGCGAGACCCGCGAGCGTCTCACCGAGATAGCCTTGCAGGGTAATGCGATTTAGCATCGCGGGGTAGTGGGCTGCGGGATCGTCGACGGGATCGGAAAAGGGCGAGAGTTTATCCTCGAACCCCTTACGAATGCGCACGCGAGCGTCGTCGAGCGCCTCCTGGGCGTAGTCGATCAGTTCGTCACGCAGCGCCGCGAAGTTGTCGTTCACCTCGCGCCAGACGCGCAATTCATATTTGCGGTGCGAACGGGTCACAGGCTTTGCGACGAGCCACGCATTGAGTGGACTCAACGCTACTCGTCGGAAACGGATCATCTCAATTCCTTTTACATCCACAACAAATTGCCAAACGGTCTAATATTAGATGGTGCTTACTCACCTTTATATCTTTTGTATTGACAAGATTGCAGGCTGGCCAGTAGCCCTGTGACCGTTTCCGGGAAAGTCGCCGCGCAGCATTCAATAAGATCAAGTAACAGATCTGGGCCGCGCAACGGCAATCGTGGCTATCCCGCCTACATCAAGGCACCACCCCCAGATCCCCACGTTGATGCCCTCCGACCATCGCGCGCAGCGGCTCCGGCGCGATCACCTCGACCTGATCGCCCCACTGATAGAGATGCCAGGCCATCTCGACCCAGCCGGAGGCAGTGAACTCGACGCGCAGGCTGCCGTCGGGCTCGTCGGTCAGCTCCTGCGTCGGATGGAATAGAAATTCGCGCGCCGCATCGGCCGCGCTGGGCGCGAAACGCCAAATGATGCGGGTGTGTTCAGCATCAGAGTGAAATGATCCGAAAGATTGCGCGGCATAGGCTTTCAGGTCGAAATCCGGATCGCGCTTGAAGGCCTGCATCGTGATCGCGGCCTTCTCAATCCGGTCGATGCGGTAACGGCGCAGCGCACGCCCGTTGCCCAGATCCCGCGCCACCAGGTAGGGGCGGATCCCCAGCAGGACACCGCAGGGTTCAAGCTCGCGCTCGCGTGCCTCGCTGTCTCTGGCGCTGCGATAGACGATCTTAATCGTGCAGGGGATTTTCAGGGCCTGCGATATCGCTCCCATGATTTCAGGGTGCGATTTCACCTTTGGCCCCGGCCTGCAGGCATAGCCCTGCATCATCAGCAAGGCTTCGGCATCCGTCTCGGTGCGCGCGATCTGGTGCGAGGGCAGAGCAGCCATCAACCGGTCGCGCAGAGAAGCCAGCGCCTTTGCATCCTGCTCTGCCCCCTCGTCCATGGCACGCCTGATGCTCTTGTCGAGCGCGGCAAGTTCTGTGTCGCGCACCCCCTGCATCTGAACAAAGCGCGAGTCGCTCAGCTTCCAGTATCGCCGACGGCCCGGGCCATCGATAGCCTTGAGGCCGGGAAATGCCAGTTCCAGCCCCCGCAACATGCGCTGGGCAGTGCGCTGATTGACGTCGAGTTCGTCGACAATATCGTTCACGCAGATCCCTTTGCGCCGCCCGGCCGCCATTTCGGCCAGGCGCATCAAATCCAGACTTTTTCCAAATGACATGAAATCGCTCCTACTACGGCAGTTCCTGCCATAGAGGGTAGGTCATAATAAACCATAGCACGAGTCATTTTAACGATTCGCAATCTAAGAGTGAGTGCCCTGCAGACTTGGCTAGACCACCCCGCCCGTGACCGCGCGGTCACGGGGCTCTCAAGACATGGCAGAAGGACCATACCGCGATGACATTACCACAGCGAGAATATTTCACGATCGAGGAAGTTGCCGTCCGATGGGAATGCACCATCGCCGACATTGCGGGCCTGGCCGTGAAGGGCAGGATCGACATTGTGACCGGCATCCCGCCTGTGCGCGTCGGGGACGAGATCATGGCCGGCGAAGTGATCGTGGCGGCCTTCGATATTCTGCCCGTATTTCGCCGCTGCTGCACGGCCCCTAAGACCATCCGGCTTGGACGCATGCGCCCGCCTGACCGCCCGGATTGGCGGCTGGTCACCGCGCCAGAGCACGGGGTGGAGGTCTATATCGCGGATTTGCTCGTCGCAGGCGCGCATGTGTACCGGTTCGAAGACCAGAACACGATCCTGCGCCGTGTCGCGGGGGGCCCGGGATCGTCATCACCCTATGACTGGGAAGGCATGCTGCAAGCCCTGGCCTTGCGCCTGCATGAAGACGGCGTACCCGCATCACAAGGCGCGCTGGTGGCCGAAATGCAGGAATGGTTCGTGCTGAACTCCAACGGCGATGATGTGCCCGATGAACGTTCGATCCGGCGTCGGATTACTCCGCTCTGGCAGAAGCTGAGAAAGAAAGAGGAAACCTGACGCGCGCGCTGATCATGCCGATTTGCGATCCGCGTCGGGTTTTGGCACCACGGTCAGCTTCGGGCGCACCATGCTGGCCACAGCATCGAGCCCTGCGCGCAATGGGGCATCGTAGAGATGCGCATAGCGCAATGTGGTCTGCATCTGCGTGTGCCCCAGCAGCTTGCCGATCATCTCGAGCGACGCCCCGCCGCTGACCAGCAGAGATGCAAACGTGTGGCGCAGATCATGGATGCGGGCATCCTCGATCTGTGCTGCCTTCTGTACCCGCATCCAGAAGCGGCGGATTTCCTTCACCGGCTGGCCCGGCACGTCACCGGGAAAGAGCCAGGGATTGCCCTTTGGCACCAGCAACCTGCGCTGGCGCACGATGGCCGCGACATCCTCAGAGATCGGCACGCGGTGCAGCTTGCGCTGTTTTGTCGTGGCTGCAGGCTTGGTCCAGATGCCCTGTTCCAGATTGAACTGCTCAAACCGCGCCTGCCGCACTTCGCCCACGCGCGCCCCGGTCAGCATGCAGATGCGGATGATGCCTGCGGCGCGCTGATCCTCATCTGCATCCAGTGCCGCCGCCAGCCGATCAATCTCTTCCATGGTCAGGAATCGCTCGCGCGGGGTTTCGGGGCGACGGTAGAAGCCATTGGCCGGGTTGTCCTCGCGCATGCCCCAGTCGATGGCGAGATTGAACATCTTGCGCAGCACTTCACCCACGCGATTGGCGCGCACGGGAGTGGGCTTTGCACCCTGAAGCTTGCGCGCGCGGTTATTGGGCTTCGCCTTGTGCGGTCGGGCACGGCCCTCGGCAACCTTTGCCAGCAGTTTCTCGACATCGGATCGGGTGATCTCTGTGACCAGTTTGCGCCCCCAATGCGGCGCGATCATCTTCTCCATCATCGACTTTTGGTCAGCCACGCTGACCGGGGCGAGACGGACCACATGTTCTCTGAGATAGCGATCAATCAGATCCTGCATGCGCGGAGCCTCGCGGATCAGGTCGCGCTCGGCCAATGGGTCACGCCCCAGATCGACATCGCGGCGCAGTTCACTCGCCCGATTGCGCGCAGCCGATACTGACCATTCCGGCCAGCGCGCGAAAGTCATGCGGCGCTGGCGACCTGCATGGCGATAGTCGAAGGTGAAAGCGCGCCCACCGCCCCGGTAAATGCAGGCTGCAAAGCCACGAATGTCATCATCAAAGATCTGGTAATCGCGTCCCTCGACAGGAATGGCATCGCGCAGGACTTTCTCGGTCAATCGCACTCGCTTGGGCATCGGCGCATCTCCTTTCCCTGTCCATGACGCGTAGATTCGCGACACTATCAAGGCTATCTGATCGCCATTCCGGCAGGGTGGCAGTGACCGGCACTGGCTTTGCCAATGCGTGCCACCCCTGTGCCGCCCCTTGTTGTATGGGGATTGAACGGAAACCTGCGGTTTCGCGCGCGCCAACTGCCAGAGCGCGATTCCAGCCATTGGTGGGGCTTTGTCGCCCGATATGGCCGAAGCCACCAAAACCTCAGTGAAATCAGTGGCCAGCATAGAAACCGGCACGCCACTGCCGGTCACTGCCACCCTTGCCACCCCCTGAATGTGGCCCATCAGCGCGCCCTTGACCGTTCACGCCGCTGTATTCGGGCGAATGCGCGCGAATGTGGCGCGGCGGGCTACGCGCACCCGCAGCGAAACTGACTTTGCAGAGTTTGCAAATCCTGCCGCGTTGCAGCGCGAAATCACGAGAACTCAATAAAACAAGGGGTGGCACGGGGGTGGCAAAAGGGTGGCAACGCCCCCTTCTGTCACTGCCGGTCACTGCCACCCTGCCACCCCTGACGCTGTGCTTGTGATGTCTGACGACATCGCCCGACCCGGGCCCAAATCAGGAGAGCGCAGATGACACGACCCGATCCGACACCCGCTTCATCCCTTGGCACCACCAAAAGCGGCCTGTTGCAGGGCTGGATCAGCCGCAGCCAGCTGGCTGAGGAACTGGGCGTCTGCGAAGAAACCCTGCGTCGCTGGACCAATGCACGCCGGGGTCCGGCCTGCGTGCGCGCCGGGCGCAAAATCTACTACCGCCGCACCACAGTCCTGGCCTGGCTGGAAAAGCTCGAAGGGGCTGACCAGGGCCGCACGCGCCGGGGGGCACGTCAATGAGCATCCCCCTGCCCTACCGCCAGCACCGCCAGCGCGAACAGGCGCGTCAGGACTGGATAGAGGAGCGTCTACGCGAGGCGCGCATGGTCGTGGCCGATGTCGTCAACCATTCCGATCACCTGCTGCGGCTCGCCTGCAATGTGTTGGTGATCCATGGCGAAACGGACGCGGAGCGCAAGGATGCGCGGATCCTGCTCGTTGTGCTGGACGCAAGATCGCCCACGCGCGCTGGGCGTGATCGCTCTGACCGGGAGGGCCGGCCATGAAGCGCCGCGGCACACCCGAGGCCGATCTGCAGCGCGCAGTCGTGCAGGCCCTGCGCTTTGCCCTGCCCCGCGCGGCCATCATCCACCACTGCGCCAATGAGGTCACCGAACCTGGCACGCGTGGGGCGAAACGCCAGGCCATCTTGGTCGGCATGGGCGTCCACCCGGGCTTTGCCGATCTGATGGTGCTCTGCGATGGGCGGGTGCTGTTTCTGGAGCTCAAATCCATCAAGGGCAGGCTTAGCGCGAACCAGGAGGCGTTTCGCGACGCCGTGCTGGCGCAGGGTCATGGCTGGGCGCTGGTGCGCGCGCTCGACGATGCGCTGGACGCGCTGGCCGATAACCGGTTCACCACGCGGGTGGTGCAGGCCGATACGGGTCAGCGCACGGTCAGCCCATCCCGGAGGGCCGCGCCATGAGTCACGAGGCCACCAACTGGGCGATCAAGCAGCGCGGGTTGAAACCCACTACCAAGATCGTGCTCTGGCATCTGTGCGACCGGTTCAACCCCGATTATGGCTGTTTCCCTTCGCAGGTGCGGCTTGCCCATGATTGCGAAATCAGCCGTTCGACGCTGAATGAACATCTGGGCCAGCTGGAGACAGCCGGGCTTCTACGGCGCGTCCCCCGTATCCATCCGGTCACCAAGCGCCAGATGCCCACCCGCTACATTCTGGGGTTTGAACCGGGCTTCACACCGCATGAGCCAGACCCGTGTCCGGAAACCGGACATGGAAATGCAGGCGAGGCCGCAAGCATCGCAGATATCGGGCCATTCGACGGTGAAACACCGGATATGGCAGAGCCGTGTCTCAATTCCGGACACGGCTGTGACGACCGACCCGTGTCCGATTTTCGGCCTGACCCGTGTCCGGAAAATCGCCAAAGCCGTGTCCGGAATCCGGACACTAACCCTGTAAGGGAACCTTTAAGTAAACCAGTAAAGGAGGAGGAGGACGCGCGAGCGCGCGAGGCGATTTCTGATGATTTTTTTGAAGAGCTGCTCAAGGCGCTGGGCCTTGACCCCACTGCCCTGCCCGGCTGGTGGCAAGGCTGGCCACCGCGCGAGCATGTCCGCCGCTGGCGCGACGATCTGGGCCTCGACGAGGCTGCGATCGTTGAGGTGGCTGAGGAATCGCGCAGAACCCATCCCGAACCACCTGATGGCCCCAAGGCACTCGACCGCGCCATGCAGCGCGCAGCCCAGCGCCTGAAACAGACCGGAGCGCCGATTACGCAGAAATTCGCTGCAAACGGCAAAGGCCGATCAGTGCAGAGAAACAATGATCACAGCCCAACGCCCAGCGCTGACGAAAAGGCGGCCTTCTATGCCGATCTGGTCAATTCCGACCGGTTCCTGCCCGCGAATACGATCAGCAACAGCATCCGCGATGCGATGCTGGAACGGGGGCTGGTCACAGTCGAACGCCTGCGCGAGCGAGGCATCCGATGAGCCGGGTCGATCGCAGATTGAACCGCATGTCCACGCCCAGCGCGAATGCGGGCGGCAAGGCAAAACGCGCCATGGGCGTGCAACAGGCGCTGGAATGGGCGTTCCGGGTCGAGAAGGCTCAGCTGGAACTGCCACTTCCGCAAAGCGCGACCGAAGAGGGCTTCGGCTTTGGGCTGGAATACGTCCTGTTGCAGCGCGCAGCGCTGGGCTGCCAGGTCGATGGCGGACAGCACAAGCTTGGTGGCTATGTCCATGAGGATGCCGAGGTAATCGCCGCCATTGTCGCAGGGTTGCCTGACGCCTTGGGCGGCAAGCGCATGGCGATCCGGGTGGCCGAACTCGCACGCGCGGGGCTGACACCGGACTGGATGCCGGGTGCCGTCCCACGCTGCGTGCCGGTCGAGATGAAGCGCAACCAGCACGGTGCGCGGGCCACCACAGTCGTCGTTGGCACTGAACGTATCCTGAACCGAGGCAAATGGCGTACCGTCGAGGTACTGGCATGCCCTGTCAGATGGCGTCCGCACCCAGAGCAGATCGAAGCTGCGCGGCGCGCCTATGACGACTGGTGGCGCGCGCTGGACTGGGTGCGGGACGGGCTGATCTCAGGCGGGATGCTACGGGAAGTCGGTGTGACGGCTGCGATGCCGAAGCTCAGCCCGTGGGTCAGGGGGCAGCAAAATTGAACATCAGCGGACACTGAACACGGGGTGTTTTCGTCAGGGACGACCAGCTTCCTCCTGGACACCGATGCAATATGTCAGTTAGCCTTGAGGCTGTCCCACACGACATTGAAAAACAGAGCATATTTGCAAACGCAATTCGAGCTCCCAATAGGAAAATGGCAAGGATTAACGCCTGACTTGGAAAGCTGCATGACGGAATTCTACGATGCCAATGCGACGATCTTCATCTCGACCACCCGAGGTGTGGACATGTCGGACGTGCAGCGTCGATTCCTGGCGGCTTTGCCAATCGTCGAAGGCAAATCTGCTAGGATCCTCGATGCGGGCTCGGGGTCAGGACGGGACGCGTTGGCATTTCGGCTTCTGGGCTACAAGGTCGAGGCCTTCGACGCCTCCCTTGCCATGGTCGCGGCAACGCGAGAGCATGCGGGAGTCCAGGCGCGTCAGATGCGATTCGAGGACTTCGCCTGGGATCATCAGTTCGAGGGTATCTGGGCCTGCGCCTCACTGTTGCATGTGGCTGCCGCAGATTTGCCTGCGGTTATCAAGCGGCTTGCCGCACATCTGACACAGGGCGGTGCGCTGTATCTGTCGTTCAAGCTTGGCACGGGTGAACGGGTCAAGGACGGCAGACAATTTACCGACATGACCGAGGATAGCCTCGCGATCCTCCTGGACGGATGCGGCGCGCTCAGTCAGCCTGATATCTGGCAAAGCCGGGATTGCCGCCCGGATCGGGCATCGGAGATGTGGGTAAACGCGGTGGTGACCAAGAGGTGATGGATGGATCGCGTGCCGAAGACAAGCCGCACGATGGTCCTTGCGCTCTCTGCGACGCCCCGGCGAGCGCCATTGTTGAATGCGACGCACAGGTCATCCTGACCCGCCAGGGCGCTGGGCTGGTTCTTGCCCCGCGCCGTCACGTTGCGCGCTGGCGAGACCTTTCACCCTCTGAACATGCCGCACTGGGCGCGCGGATTGGCCCCGCCCAGACCCTTTTGGAGACCGCAGACACGGCAGCGCGTGTGACGCTGGTTGAGACCGGTGGCCATGTGCACCTACGGATCGATCCGCCGCTCGCAGCACCCGGCCCCTTGCCAGGCATGCCCCATGATCGGCCCCTGATCTCGGGCGGTGAAGATGCGCTGCACGCCCATCTATGTCCCCTGATCGACCGGGCGCAGGCGGTCGATCTTTCGGTGTCTTTCCTGATGGCCTCGGGCGTGCGGCTGGTCCTGCCGCATCTGCGCGACCTGTTGGACCGGGGCGGACAGTTGCGGCTGTTGACCGGTGACTACCTCGGCGTGACGGAACCGGCGGCCCTGAGGCTGATCGCGGACCTTGAGGGCGCGCGGCGGCTGCATGTTTTTCAAGCAGCGCAGATCCCTTTCCACCCCAAGGCCTGGATGTTCACCTTCACGGGTGATGGTGGCGCGCTGATTGTGGGATCGTCTAACCTGTCACGCTCGGCGCTGACCGACGGTATCGAATGGAACCTGCGCCACGTCGACCCGGTCGATCCCGCGCCGCTCTTGGCCGCCCGCGCTGCCTTCGAGGCTTTGCTGGCACGCCCCGAGGTCACCGAGCTGACGCCAGCCTGGATCGACGGCTATGAGGACCGCCGTGTTGCACCCCGCCCCGTGATCAGTGGCGTGCCGGAAGAACCACCGGAAACGGCCCCCATCCCGCACGAGGTGCAGGCCGAAGCGCTTACCGCGCTGCGGGCGACCCGGGCGAAGGGCTATGGTTCAGGACTGGTGGTTCTGGCCACCGGGCTCGGCAAAACCTTCCTTGCGGCCTTCGACAGCGGGGATGCGGCCCGCGTCCTGTTCGTGGCGCATCGCGAGGAAATCCTGACCCAAGCGATGACCGCCTTTCGCGCCGTCCGTCCCCGCGCCCGGCTTGGCCGCTACAGTGGCGAGGAGAAGGACGCCGAGGCTGATATCGTCTTCGCTTCGGTCCAAACACTCGGGCGCAACTCCCATCTGACCCGCTTCGATCCCCGCGCCTTCGACTACATCGTGGTCGACGAATTCCACCACGCCGCCGCCGCCACCTATCGGCGTATCATCGACCATTTCCAACCCTGCTTCCTGCTGGGACTGACCGCCACGCCAGACCGCAGCGACGGTGGCGATCTGTTGGGCCTGTGCGAGGAAAACCTTGTCTATGAATGCGATCTCTGGTCCGGAATCGATCGCGGGCTTCTTGCACCCTTCCATTATTTCGGCGTGCCCGATCCGGTCGAATACGCCCAGATCCCTTGGCGTAGCGGCCGGTTCGACGAAGCTGCGCTGACTGCGGCTGTTGCCACCCGGGCCCGCGCCGAAAACGCGCTCGAACAGCTCGCCAAACGCGGCGGCAAGAAAACCATAGGTTTCTGCGTCTCGCGCCGGCACGCCGATTTCATGGCCGATTTCGCGCAAAGCCGCGGACTGCGCGCCGTGGCGGTCCACTCGGGCGATACCTCCGCCCCTCGGGCCAGCGCGTTGAAGGCGCTGGAGGATGGCGATCTCGACATCGTCTTCGCCGTCGACATGTTCAACGAAGGCGTGGACGTGCCCTCGATCGACACGGTGCTGATGCTGCGCCCCACCGAAAGTCCGGTTATCTGGCTGCAGCAACTTGGCCGCGGCCTGCGGCGGTCGGCGGAAAAGACACATCTGGCCGTCATCGACTATATCGGCAACCACCGGATTTTCCTGACCAAGTTTCGCACCTTGCTCAAGCTGGGCGCGGGTGACGGCGCGCTGCGGCTGGCGCTGGAGCGGCTGAACGACAAGCTGATCCAATTCCCTGTGGGCTGCGATGTAACCTATGACCTGCAGGCGCTCGACATCCTGCGATCCCTGATTCGCCAACCGCGCGATGGCGAGGAATTGGCCGCCTTCTACCGCGATTTCCGCGAGCGCCACGGCACAAGACCCACAGCCTCTGAGGTGCAGCACGCAGGCTTCAACCCGGGCCGCACGGGGCATGCGGGCTGGCTGGGCTTCGTGGCCGACATGGGCGATCTGTCGGAGGCACAGCACACCGCCTGGACCGCGCATCGTGCCCTTCTGGACGAGATCGAGACGACCCGCATGACCCGCAGCTACAAAATGCTGGTCCTACGCGCGATGATCGAGGCAGACGCCTTTCCGGGGCGGATCGCCCTAACCGATCTAGTGGAGCGCGTCGCCCGGCAGGCCCGTCGAAATCCCCAGATCAAGTCGGATCTGAGCGTTGATCCAGATGACGTTCCCCGACTGCGGGCGGTCATGATGCAGCAGCCTCTGAAGATCCTGGCCGAAACAGAATGGTTCCGGTCGGGGCCTGGCACCTTCGAGACCACGTTTACCGAAGACGGTAACGTGGCCCTTTCCGCGCTTGCCTCAGAACTCGTGGACTGGCGGCTGCTGCGATATTTTCAGGCGCGGGATGTGGTCTACGATATGCCCGAGGGCACTAGCCTCACCGAGGCCGCCGAAGACGCGGCCCCCGCCCCGACTGCACCCGGCAAGGGTCTGGCGCTCTGGCAAGAGTATCAGCGCGACCAGATCGCGCCCAATTTCGGAGCGGTATTCAACACAGGGTCCTGGAACGCCGGTATCGTCGTCTTGAAGGAAGCGCGGGCGATGATTTTGCTAGTAACGATGGACAAGGGCAGCATGTCCGTTGGCGGCCATTATGCCGACCAGTTCGCCAGCCCCACGCGCTTTGTATGGCAAACCCAGACCAGCACCCGCCGCGACGACATGCGAGGCCGCATTATTTCTGGCGAAGAGCCCGGTTGGACGGTGCACCTGTTCCTGCGCAAGTCAAAACTACGGGATGGCCGCTCGGCACCCTTCCGCTACGCTGGTCCAGTCCGGTTCGTCGGATGGGAGGGGGAGGCGCCAATAACGGTGCAGTGGGATCTCGAAGCGCCGGTGCCGCGTCAACTTAAGGCATTGTATGGGGTTGAAGAGTGACCAAGCCTTGTAAACCCGCTGGGGCAAGAAGCAGAAGTTGGCTGCAAATGCGAACACTCTCATGCACAAGTTAGGAGACGGACCTTCGGCTCGCCTAGTGGGCCAGAGCCTTCGCCCCAGACACCAAATTAATAATGGATAATCTTGACTCGCGACTGCTCAGAGGCCTCAATGGCGAGTGAACTTCAATCCATCCACGCCTGAGCTCAGAGACAGATGACGATGGAAAAGACAGATGAGTTACTTGTACTGATGGATTTGAGAGTAAAGAATGAATACAGCGCCGAAGCCTAAATTTTCGCTGTCAGTCCGACATCTCGGACCCGTTTTTACTCTCGATGGAGAGTTGACGAAGAATAATCAGAATTTGGTGTTTGCGCGAAATGGCACTGGCAAGTCCTTCCTATCGCGGGCGTTCAGATATCTCGACCTACATGGGCAGAGCGAAGATGTGTCAGACGCCGCGTTCAGCCTTGTGTCTGACGAGTCCAACGATGGCTCCGGCTCGTTCGCATTCTCCCGCGGCCCGACAGCGATGGGGACGCTTAACCTGCAAAAGGTTGGAAACGCGGTTACGGCGACGGTGAATGACACAATTTTCCACGTGTTTTCCGAAGATTTCGTGCAGGAAGAGCTTAGGGAGCGCAAATATGAACTAGATGGCGAGATCGAAAACCAGATCGCTGTCGATAGCGAAAACATCAAGCTCGATGACGCGACGAAGGCACTGGAAGAAGCCAGAGAAAAGGCATCTGGAGCCTACAACACGCTTGAGAGACAATTTACTGAAGCGAAAGAAGCGGAGCTGAATGCGAAGGCAGGTATCAACAAGCAGCTGAGAGAGTACAAGGCGCTTTCTCTGGAAAAACTCATGGAGACATTTCAGGAGAAACCGGAAGCTCCCAAGCAGTCACTCGCCGACATCATCAAAGACTTAGACAGTCTTAAGGCGATACCCGCAGAGCCCGTCTATCCCGGACAAGTAGAGGCCGTCGCGACCGATGATTTCGATCTCGATGCCCTCGCCTCATCGCTTGATCGCTTGACCTCCCCATCAAGTGTCTCCGATGCGATCAAGAAGAAGATCGACTCGCATCACGGCTTCTACGAGGAAGGCGCAAAGATCGTTCGAGATGAGCACCGGACCGAGTGTCCCTTCTGCGAACAAGGAATCACCAACCCTGATCCCAAGGCGGTGATTGACGCCTACATCGAGTACTTCGAAGATGAGGAAGAAAAACACAAAGCGGAATTGAGAGATTTCTTCCGGAAACTCAAACAAAGGGAAACGCAGCTAGATCAAGCGGAAACCAAGCTCGCAAGGCAGAAATCCCGCTACGACGACTTGAAGCGCCATGTGCCTTCAAAGAGAGATACAGAAGTCAACGACGGTGCGGACGAGCTGAAGACTGTGCGAGACGCGATATCGGCTCTGAAGTCGACGATCGAACACAAGGCCGCCTCTCTTGGAACGGTGGCAGCGCTTCCTGCCGAAGACCTACCCGCTGGAATCGCGAAAATAAACGCAGTCATTAAAGACAATAATAGTAAGGCAGAAGCGCTAACTTCAGCTGTAGAGAAGGCTGATGAAGAGCGTAAATCATTGCAACGAGAGGCTTGCGCGGTATTTGAACGCGAATTCGCCATCAGTAATTGGCCAAGTATCGAAAGCTTGCGTGCGTTGAAGGCCGATGTCCTCGTTAAGCAGGGCAATGTGAACGAACTAGAAAAGTCCAGCCCATCCGCACAAGCGCGGGATCGCGTTGCCGAGACCTTCGAATTGCTCCTCAAGGAGTTCTTCGCCGAGAAATATGTTTTCGACAAAACGAACTTTGTATTGAAGCGTGGCGATAAGGAAATGGCTCGTGGGCCGCATAGAACATTGAGTGACGGCGAGAAGACCGCGATTGCTTTCTGCTATTTCATTGCATGCGCCCACAAGAAGGTGGTGACAGGCAGCGATTATAAAAAGCTATTCTTTGTCTTTGACGACCCGGTCACTTCAATGTCCTATGATTTTGTCTTCACAATCGCACAGACACTAAAGAACCTGAACATCTCGGATCAGGGCGAGATTTCAATTAACCCAGGCAAAATAGACGGTAACTCGTGCTGGAAACCGGAATTGCTTTTGCTGACCCATAGCAGTTATTTTTTCAATATTTCACTTACTAACCGAGTGGTCGAAGACAATGCGGCCTTCGCACTTCACAGCGACGGCAAAAGCCATAGTCTCGCGCGCTTAAACAAGTACATCGCCCCCTTCCAGCAGCAACTGATCGACATCTATGAGGTGGCGAATGGCAAGGATCCAGATCACAGGACCGCAAACTCGATCCGTTCAGTGTTGGAGGCGATTGGACGCTTCTGCAGGCCAGACAAGTCCGACAGCCTTACAGACTTTGTCAAGCATCTGGCTGGCGATGAGTACATGACCCTCAAGAGTGTCCTGATCAACTCTTTGTGCCACGGCACCTACTACGATGAGACGCCTCCGCCGGATGATCTGGTGCTCGCCTGCACGGAAACATTGGTTGTGGTGGAGCGATATGCTGTGGGACAATTGGAACTGATCAAGAAGGCAGCCAAGACATGAAGTTCGAAAGCCAGCAATTTATGTAGTCCTGTCTCTCCCGTGCTCATGGCGTGAAGAATGCCGGGTATCAAACTGTTTAAACGAACTGCAGGAAACGGGTGCGCAGGTTCACTCTCGAGGGCGCAGCGCGATTGGTTGTTGGGCCAGGTGCGCCTTCCCCCCCCCCCCGCTATGGTTCCTTCCGGGCGCGATCTGTATACGGGGGGGCTGAGCGCGCAAGTTTTCCAGCGTCTGGCCTTTTCACCGGGGAATCCACTTGGAAGCCACCCCAACAGCCTTGCCGGAAATTATGACTCAATTTCAGAATCTTACGGGACCACACCGGTGGCCAAGGTGGATTCCTTTTGGAATCCAGGGATCCACCTGCGGAATCCACTGGGCACCGAAGCCACCTCCGGAAGCCACCCATCCCGCGCATTACCAGAAGGCATTGATTCCAGGCGCAAAAATGGTTTGACAAAGCTGCCCCCCTTGACCTATCCCTTAATTATCGAAGAATTGCGCCCGGAGAATATCCCTCGCGGGCGTTTTTGTTTTCCTGACATCGCGGAACCTGTTCAGCGGCCAGCCCTGTGGCTGCGCGCCAGCATCTGTATGCCCTGCCCCATATCCGGACCCCACCCCATGGACCTCGTCTTCGCGCCGAGCCAGATTGAAAGCTGGCCGATCGACCGGCTGCGCCCCTATGCTCGCAATGCCAAGATGCATGGCGATGACCAGGTGGCAAAGATCGCCGCCAGCATGACAAAGTTTGGATGGACCGTGCCCTGCATGGTGGCCGATGATGGCGAGCTGATCGCGGGCCATGGCCGCGTGCTGGCCGCGACGATGCTGGGGCTGACCGAAGTGCCGGTCATTCGTCTGGCGCATCTGGATGAGGCCGAGCGTCGCGCTTACCGCATCGCTGACAATAAACTGACCGAGCTGGGCGACTGGGACGAGGCGATGTTGCGCGACGAGATCGCCGGGCTGCTGGCCGAGGATTTCGATCTGTCCCTGCTCGGCATCAGCGATGATGATCTGGATGCGCTTCTGAAGGATCCCGAGGCGCTGGGCGATGATGGGCCGGTCGAGGGTGAAGATGACGTGCCCGATGTGCCAGTCACGCCGGTATCGGTCCCGGGCGATCTCTGGCAGCTGGGCGCCCACCGCTTGATCTGCGGCGACAGCACATCTGCTGATGTGGTCGGACGGCTGCTGGGCGATGTCCGCCCCCTGCTGATGGTGACCGACCCGCCCTATGGCGTCGAGTATGACCCCTCATGGCGGAACCAGGCTGGCGCGGCCAAGACCAAACGCACCGGCAAGGTGCTGAATGACGACCGGGCAGACTGGCGCGAGGCATGGGCGCTGTTCCCTGGCGACGTGGCCTATATCTGGCATGGCGCGCTGCACGCGGCGACCGTGGCAGAAAGTCTGACCGCCGCTGGCTTCGCCATCCGCTCGCAGATCATCTGGGCCAAGGACCGGCTGGTCCTCAGCCGCGGCGACTATCACTGGCAGCATGAACCCTGCTGGTATGCCGTGCGCGCCAAAGGCAAGGGTCACTGGGCCGGGGACCGCAAGCAGACCACGCTGTGGCAGATCGCCAACCGGGATCAGGACGCGGACACGGTGCACGGCACGCAGAAGCCGGTCGAATGCATGCGCCGGCCGATCCTGAACAACTCAAGTCCCGGTCAGGCGGTGTTTGAGCCCTTCATGGGATCGGGCACCACGCTGATCGCGGCCGAGACTACGGGCCGGACCTGCCTCGGGGTCGAGTTGAACCCCGCCTATATCGATGTGGCGATCGAGCGATGGCAGGCCTTCACGGGCGAAGAGGCTGTGCTGGCGGAAACCGGCGAGACATTCGCCGCCCTGAAATCCAAACGGCTGGCCGCATGACAGCGCATGTTCGCCCGAGCCAGATCGCGTTCTGGCCGCTCGATCGGCTCAAACCTTATGCGCGCAACGCCAAGACACATGATGCGCATCAGGTGGCCAAGATTGCCGCCAGCATGGCGGAGTTCGGCTGGACCGTTCCCTGCCTTGTCGCCGCCGACGGCGAGTTGATCGCCGGGCATGGCCGCGTCCTGGCTGCCACACAGCTCGGGCTGGCCGAGGCACCGGTCATCGTGCTAGACCATCTGACCGAGGCGCAGCGCCGGGCGTACCGCATCGCGGACAACAAACTGACCGAAATGGGCGGCTGGGATGACGCCCTGCTGCTGGAAGAACTGCGCGGGTTGCTGGCCGAGGATTTTGACCTCGGGCTGATCGGGATCCCCGAGGATGAGCTCGACGCGCTGCTGCACGATGCCGATGACGATCGCACGCCTATCGACGATGACGCTGCCGACACCATCCCCGAGCCCCCGGCGGAACCGATCACGCGGCCCGGCGACATCTGGGCGCTCGGGCATCATCGGCTGATCTGTGGCGATGCGACCGACCCAGCCGTGGTGGCGCGGGTGATGGACGGGGCGCAGGCGTCGCTGATGTTCACCTCGCCCCCCTATGCGCAGCAGCGCGACTATGGCGCGGCGAAGGAAAAGGTCGGCGATTGGGATTCGCTGATGCAGGGCGTCTTCGCCGCGGCACCCGTCGCCGCCGATGCACAGCTTCTGGTCAACCTCGGCCTCGTCCATCGCGACGGCGAGTGGATCCCCTACTGGGAAGGCTGGGTCAACTGGATACGCGCGCAGGGCTGGCGGCGCTTTGGCTGGTACGTCTGGGACCAGGGGCCCGGCCTGCCGGGTGACTGGAATGGTCGGCTGGCCCCGTCGCACGAGTTCATCTTCCACTTCAACCGTCAGCCTCGCAAACCGCACAAGACCATCCCGTCCAAGCACGCGGGCGAGACCCTCGGCGGCGGCGGGCTGCGTGGGGCCGACGGCACAGTCCATCGCAAGACCGGCTTTGGCAACGCGATCCAGAGCCATCGCATCCCCGACAGCGTCTTCCGCATCATGCGCCACAAAGGGGGCTTGGGCGCGGCCGGATCGCATCCGGCCGTATTTCCGGTGGCGCTGGTCGAGGCGGTGCTGGCGGCCTTCTCGGATCCCGGCGATCTTATCTTTGAACCCTTCTGCGGCTCCGGCACCCAGATCATCGCGGCGGAACGCACCGGGCGGCGCTGTTTCGCGGTAGAGTTGGATCCTGTGTATTGCGACGTCGCGGTGCGGCGGTGGGAGATGGCGACCGGGTGGACGGCCAGTCGCATCGTCAAGGAGGAGGAAGCACAGAAACCTGCGCGTCGGTCGAGGAAACGCGCATGACGCAGTCGCGCCGCATGTCCATGGTCGAGGCTGTCACCAATGTCGCCGTGGGCTACGCGCTGGCGGTCGCCACGCAGCTTGTGGTGTTCCCATGGTTCGACCTTCACCCAAGCCTTGGGGTGAACCTGACCATAGGCGCCCTATTCACCAGCATCTCGCTCCTGCGAAGCTACGCGCTGCGCAGGCTGTTCGCGCGCTGTCACCATCGGAGCAGCCTCAGTCGTCCAGAGGATCAAGGGCCGTGATATACGGATCGCCGATGTTCCACGATCCTTCATCGAGGGTCCAGATCGCATCGCTGCTGGCAGACAAGACTGTGAAGGCAGCGGCTTCCGCCGCCTCCGCATCCGCCGCCTCAACGGTGACGCTGGTGCTCTCGGTCACATCGCGGGTGATCAGAACCATGAAGCGGGGCATCAGGCTGCGTCCAACTTGTACACGGTGCCTCTGCCCTCGATCTTTTCCGATGTGATCTGAAGCCCCAGCTTTTTCTTGAGCCCGCCCGAGATCAGGCCACGGGCGCTATGCGCCAACCACCCCGTCGCTTCGACGATTTCAGCGATGGATGCGCCCTCGGGCCGCTGCAGCAGCGCGATAACCTGCGCCTGTTTGGTGCCCGCGCGGATGGCGACGGGTTTCGGCGCATCGCTGGCCGCCACCGGCGCGATCCCGATGGCCACCAGCCCGGCCTCGGTTGCGACCAGCGTGGTGCCGTGACCATCGCCCGTTTCGCGCCAGAGGGGCTCGCCCTTGCGCAGGTCGGCATCGACCTCCTCAACCCAGCCATTGGTGATCATGCGGTTGACCGCCATTTTGGCAGCAGCGCCATGCAGGCCGTCGGGCAGCGGCATGGCCAGATTGCCGGGGCGCGTGGCCGCGCGGCTGAGGATGATGGTCTGGGTGCCGGTGAGTTTGGGCATCTGGGCCTCCTGTCGTGATGAGGATTTCGGGGTTGCGTCACTCGCTCTCGGCCATGCTTGCCGCGATGGCGAAATGCTGAACCCAGCCGGTCAGATATGGCAGGCCTTCGGGGATGCCCTCGTCGCGCTCAAGCTGGCGCGAGATGCGCCAGTCCTGCCATCTGCGGATCGCCGATCTGATCGCGGTCTCACTGTCGATCTTGCAACCCACCATGTTGCCGACGACATCATCGGCGAAATGGCGGCCCATGCGGCTGTCCAGAAAGTCGCGGATGCCGATCATGTCTTCTTCGGTGGTGGCGCGTATGGCCTTGGCGATCTGGGTCGAGGCCAGCACCCAGACCTCCAAGCTGCGCCGGTCGCGCTCGGGACAAGTCGTCAGGGTGGCGAAAAATCCGTAGTCGGGGTTGCGGCTGGGCAGGATGGCAGGCGTAGTCATGGCAGAGGCTCCTTGGGGTGAGTTGCATCGTTTTTCTGGAACGACCATCGCTCCGGCGGGCCGATTAACGTAGGCAAATCTGAGCAATTTCAGTGCTTTCTGATCATTCGATCCGATGAGGATCAATCAGCGCCGTCTGTTCGGCATCAAAGCGCTGGGCAGCATCGGGCGGGTCGCGCCGCGCATTGACGATGGCCACGAACAGCGCGCGGGCGACGGCAACGACCTCGTCCGCTCCGGCGCTGGTCAGCTCGGCATCGTGAATGGCAATGGCCTCGCCCAGATCGGTCAGGGCATAAAGGGTCGCGAATTCCGCCTCGGGCGGATCACAGGTCTCGGTGTCACGGTCGTCGGCGCTGATCGCCACGCTGCGGCAGAAGCGCAGGTCGAAACCGATGGCGCAGTTGCGGCGAATAACATCGTCGAGGGTTTCCACTTCGGAGAGGCAGTTGAGAGACAGATCAGGCATTGCAGGTACCTTTCAGCTTTGGGGGATCACTCGGCATCGGGATTGACCTCGACCCACATGCCACCCAGCCAGAGATAGAGATGACAGAACTGGCGGGTGGGCTGAGGCAGGATCACCGGATCGCGGGATGGAATAAAAGCCTCGATCCCGTCCGCGCGCAGATAGCGGATTTCGCGGGCGACAAGGATGTCCTCGGGCGTCCACGGGGCCAGTGCGGGCAGCATATGCGACGGGTATCCGTCATAATGGCAATAAACATGGGCCCACTGATCCGGCCCGATCTGGATGGCAATCTGCGCACGCGTGCTCATGGCCCTGCCCCTTCAGATCAGTTTCAGGTCAACCAGCACGGCGCTGGCCTTGGCCAGCTGCACTGTCGGCAGGTCGATCCTGAGAGACGACGCCCCGTCCATGGCGTCGGCCCTGACCCCCGCCTCGCGCAGCGCGGTCTGGATGATCCCGGCCACGATATCGGGGCGGCTGCGGTCGAATTCGCGCGGCAGGGCATCGTGGTTGATCCGGATTGTCGTCATGGCAGTCATGGAAATGTCCTTTCAAAAATGAACTGTGTTGGAATCTGTGGCAGAACCTGCCTGCCGCCCGGCCTCAAACGCCGCCTCCAGCGCGGAGCGAATGGCCCAGACCGAGGTCTCGTGGAAATCGAGCGCATCGGAATTGCGGGTCTCGAGCGTTTCAAGAAACAGGTGTCGCTCGGCAATCTCAAGAAGCTGGGCGTCGCGCCGGGCCGTCGGATCGGTCTTTGTGCGGTTGGGCATGGTCAGTCCTCCAGATGGGTCTGTGGCGCCGGGCGCTCTCAGATCAGCCCGTGCTGCTTCAGGACCGGGACGACATCGGCCAGCTCGATGGTCAGGCAGTCGATGCCTATCCGGCCGGCCATCTCGAAGACTTCGGCGTTGAGGTTCACCTCGTTTAGCTTGCCTTGCAGTGCGGAAGTGCTCATGGCCTGCACAAAGCGCGTGCGATCGATGAAGATGCGGGTCGTGTCGGATGGGATGGCGATGGTCATTGGCTTTGGTCCTTTCGGGCGCTGTGTCTGGTGCGCGATGCACCGTTTCCTTGATGACAGACTCGCTCTATTCGGGAGTGTAATCAACTGAATAAGCAGCGCATTTCCGTTTATTTACAATAGTTTGAGGGTCACACCCGCGCCATGGAAGGTCTGTCTGAACGCGCCTATGCCGCCCAGTCCGGCCTCTCGCGCGGGGCCGTGCAGAAAGCCCGCAAAAATGGGCGATTGGTGCTCTTTGCCGATGGCTCGATCAACGCAGCGGCCTCGGATGCGCGGCGCGGTGCGATGACCGATCCCGACCAGCAGATGCGGTCGCGAGGCGGGTTTGGCGCGGGTGGTGATGGTGGCAGCGTTTCGGGCGCTGGGATTGGCGGCGGCACTGGCACTGGCACAGGCTCAGGCCCCGGCGACAGCACCTCTTATCTGAAAGCCCGCACCGCACTCACGGTCTATCAGGCGCAGGAACGCCAGCTGTCGATCCAGCGCAAGAAAGGCGTGCTGGTCGATCGGGCCCGCGCCGAGACGCTAGTCTTTCGCCTTGCGCGCCAGGAGCGTGATACATGGGTCACCTGGCCCACCCGCGTGGCGGCCCTGATGGCCGCGCAACTCGCCGCAGAGATGGAGGCCGCAACGGGCAGCCCCGTGACACTCGAGACTGCGATCCTGCAAAGGGTGCTGGAAACCCATGTCCGAGAGCAGCTCGACGCCCTCGCAGACCTCCGGGTCTCGCTTGCATGACAGCGAAGGAGAAACTGACCACGACCTGAGCGTCGATCTGGACCTCTCGTTCGACGGGGCCGAGGATATCCTGCGCGCGTGGCGGCGCGGTATGCGGCCCGATGCCGATCTCACCGTGTCGGAATGGGCCGATGCGCATCGCTGGCTCTCGTCGCGCGCCTCGGCCGAGCCGGGGCGGTATCGCACAGTGCGCACGCCCTATCTGCGCGCCATCATGGATACGCTGTCCCCGAACCACCCAGCGCAGCGCATCAGCTTCATGAAGGCCGCGCAGGTCGGCGCCACGGAAGCAGGCAACAACTGGATCGGTTTCGTGATCCATCACGCGCCGGGGCCGATGCTGGCGGTGCTGCCCACGGTCGAGATGGCCAAGCGCAGCTCGCGGGGCCGGATCGATCCGCTGATCGAGGATAGTGCTGCGCTGAAAGAACGCGTGAGCCCGGCCCGCTCGCGTGATGCGGGCAATTCGATGCTATCGAAAGAGTTTCCGGGCGGCATCCTGGTGCTGACCGGGGCGAACTCGGCCACCGGCCTGCGGTCGATGCCCGCGCGCTATGTGTTTCTCGATGAGGTCGATGCCTATCCCGCCTCGGCTGATGAGGAAGGCGATCCGGTCACGCTGGCCGAAGCGCGGACCACCACTTTCGCGCATCGGCGCAAGGTGTTCATGGTCTCGACACCCACTATCCGGGGGCTGAGCAGGATCGAGCGGGAGTTCGAGGCCAGCGACCAGCGCCGGTATTTTGTCCCCTGCCCGCATTGCGGCCATATGCAATGGCTGGAGTTCGAGCGACTGCGCTGGGATAAGGGACGGCCAGAGACTGCGGCGTATCACTGCGCGGGCTGCGAGACGCCCATTGCCGAGCACCACAAGACACAGATGCTGGAGCGGGGCGAATGGCGGGCGACGGCGGTGTCAACCGACCCGGCCGCCATCGGCTTCCACTTGTCTGCCCTCTATTCGCCGATCGGCTGGAAGAGCTGGGAACAGATCGCGCGGGACTGGCTGGCCGCCCAGGGCTCGGACGCGATGCTGCGCGCCGCCCGCAACACGCTCCTGGGCGAGACTTGGATCGAAAGCGGGGAAGCCCCGGAATGGCAGCGGCTGGCCGACCGGCGCATTGCGTTCCCCGCGCAGATCCCGGCAGGCGGGCTGTTCCTGACCGCCGGGGCCGATGTGCAAAAGGACCGGATCGAGGTCGACATCTGGGCCTGGGGTCGCGGGCTGGAAAGCTGGCTGGTCGATCACATCGTCATTCCCGGCGGGCCGGATGATCCGGCCTGTTGGGAGACGCTGACTGCCCTGCTCAGTCAAACGTGGACGCATCAGAACGGCGCAATCATGACGCTGGCCAAGCTGGCCATCGACACGGGCTACGAATCCGCCGCGGTCTATGCATGGTCGCGCAAGCAAGGGATCGCGCAAGTGGCACCCGTGAAGGGACTCGAGGGGTTCAACCGGGCAACGCCTGTGTCGGGGCCAACCTATGTTGATGCGACCGTGAATGGCCGGAAGCTCAAGCGCGGGGCACGGCTCTGGACGGTGGCAACAGCAACGTTCAAGGCCGAGACCTATCGGTATCTGCGGATTGAGCGGCCGTCGGAGGCAGATGCACCCGTCCCCGCAGGCACGATCCACCTGCCCGACTGGGTCGACAGCGAATGGCTGAAACAGCTCGTGGCCGAGCAGCTGGTCACCATCCGCGACAAGCGTGGCTATGCCCGACAGGAATGGCAGAAGCTGCGCGAGCGCAACGAGGCGCTGTGCCGCGCGACAAACAGGCTGAGAATCCAGCGTCAATCAGGATGAGAACG
>NZ_JBHUDD010000046.1:0-33192 GCF_042677865.1 Lacimonas salitolerans
CTACCCCCCGGGTGGGTCATTTTTAAATGATCACGATGGGTCAGTTTTGAATGCAGATTGACACCACTGAGGCCTGCGCGTCTGGCCCCATTCGGCAGGTTCCGACCGGGTGGAAGACCGTACCGCAGCGTTCGCGGAAATCGGCCAGGATCTGATCGTCGTCCATGACCCGCAGATCCGGGCCCATCGCTGTTTCCACCAGCCTGTTCAGCGCCTTGGTGTTCATTATCCGCTGGCACAGGCGGCCGCCTGCCACCACCTGCGCCCTGTCCCCTTCGCTCGCCAGAGAATTGGGCCGGATCCGCGGCGGGGCCAGCGGATCCGCCGAGCTGATGTCAATGCGGCCGCGGCTGGAAGGCCGGGCGGGCTGAAAGCCGATGATGAAGGCCGCGAACGGATCCGGCTGAACCACCGTGCGCTTGCCATTCGGCGTTGTCGTGAAGGTGACCGGGTTGAAATACAACTGCTGATCCGGCCCCGCCAGCTCCGGCGACGAGCGGAAATAGCCCCCGCACTGGTTCACCGACAGCGCCAGCGGCCCGCGCCGGGTCAGCGCATATTGCAACACCGCCCGCAGCTTGCCAGCGAACGGACGAAGCATGTTGTTCAGCGTCGGTTCCGTCGCCCTGAAGAAATAGTTTATCCCCAGATGGTCCTGCAGGTTGCCGCCGACATGCGGCGCATCCAGCAGCGGCGCGATGCCCTGCGATTTCATCAACTCCGCAGGGCCGATGCCCGACAGCTGCAGCAGCCGCGGTGAAGTCACCGCTCCCGCCGAAAGGATGACTTCGCGGCCCGCACGAAGGGTCAGCCTGCGCCCGCCCCGAACCACTTGGACCGCCACAGCCCGTCGGCCCTCAAAGACGATCCGCTCTGCAACAGCGCTGGTCATCAGGGTGACATTCGGCCGCTTCAGGGCGGGTTCAAGAAACGCGCGCGCCGAATGCATACGGCGACCACTGCTGGTGTTGATCAGGTATACCCCTGCGCCCTCGCAAGCATTGCCGTTGATATCTTCGGTGCGCGGCAGTCCCAGTTCTTCTGCGGCGGCAAAGAAATGCCGGTTGACAGGGTGAATCTGGTCCGAAACATCCTGCACATGCAGCGGCCCGCGGCCTTGGCGCTCGCCGCCGGTGCCAAGCCGGGTTTCCATTGCCTCATAGGTCCGGCGCGCGGTTTCCCAGTCCCAGCCAGCCGCCCCGGCCGCGGCCCAGTCATCGAAATCCTGCGGCAACCCGCGCGCGTAGACCAGCGCGTTGATGGCCCCCGAGCCTCCCACGACCTTGCCGCGCGGCCAGTAGCCACTGCGCCCGGCCAGCGCGTCCTCCGGCTCCGTCTGGTATTTCCAGTTTACCTTGGAGTCGAAGAAGGTTTTGCCATACCCGAGAGGCAGGGTAATCCACGGTGACCAACCGCGCCCGCCAGCCTCCAGCACGAGCACCTTATGGCGCCCGGACACGCTCAGTCGCTCAGCCAGCACACAGCCTGCAGAACCCGCCCCCACGATGATGTAATCGAACTCTTCCATTCAGTGCCCTGCCGCCTCTCACGGTGGTTGTGGCACGATGAGCTGGCATTCTATAAACAAATATTTTTTTGTTGTAGATGTGGAAAAATTTGCAATATAGACGCTCCCCATGAGCGACATACCTCCCTTGCCTTGGCTGCGCGCTTTTGAGGCGGCCTCTCGAAACGGTAACTTTTCCAGTGCCGCTGATGAACTTGGACTAACGCCTGCGGCTGTCAGTCATCAGGTGCGGTCGCTCGAAGAACATCTGGGCTACAGGTTGTTTTCCCGCGAGAAACGGCCCATGGAGCTGACCGCGATGGGGGAGCTGTATCTGCCCTGGGTCATCAAGGCCTTCGAAACCCTGCGGCTGGGAACGCGAGACGTGTTCGGCACCAGAGACACCCGCCCGGTGAGGATCCGCTGTCTGCCGACATTTGCGCAGGTCTGGCTGCTGAAGCGGTTGCCGGATTTCCGAACACGCTATCCAGAGGTCAACATGCAGCTGCACATGGGCACCTGGTCGAGCGCGATCCAATCAAACCAGCTTGATATCGAGATTCGTTTCGGAAACGGGGACTGGCCAGGGCAGCGAGCAACGCTTTTGTGTCGTCATCCCGTAGTCCCGGTCTGTCACCCGGACCTACTCCTTGCGGGCGGCACGCTTGATGCATTGCGAGACTCACCCTTGATCGAAATTATCGGTGTGGCCGACAACTGGCATCAATTTTTCCGTCAGGAGAACCTCCTTCCCCCTGCGCAACCCCCGGCGCTCAGCGTGGACCAGAGCATAGCCGCCCTTGAACTAGCAGCATATGGTATGGGACATGCGCTGGTGTCAGCGGTTTTCGCCGCACCATATTTGCAAGACGGGCGTCTGGTGCGGTCATTGCCTCTCGAAAAACACACCGATCAGGCAATCTATGTCACCCACCCGGAGGGTCCTGTCAGCCACGGGTGTCAATTGTTCCTGGACTGGGTTGTCGAGCAGTCTTCTCCAATGCGCCAGGAATGACCCGATTCAAAGCCGGATCTGGCGAAAGGGATAGTTCTGGTGACATTTGAGGCCGAGGCGATGATGGCCCGACGCGCCCAAGGAGGCGCGCCCGCGCGAAGATGAGAGGTGACATCCCAAGACGTGGTGTAGCTGTCGGTGGCCATCGGGTTTTTCGGTCGGGTCGGGTTGCTGAACCAACCTGAACCAAAGGATAGGCGGCACAAAGTGCGACACACAACTCAACATCGCACTCGATTGTTCAAAGCTTCAGTGGCTCAGAAACATGGTAGCGGTCCGGTACTGCCTCCAAGCCCTTCCTCAAGATGCTGACGCATGGTGGCGCTCACGAGTGGTTTCTGGGGACCGACACCGACCAGTCATGCTCTCGCGCCAGCGTGTCGCCCTCCCACGCCCGCAACGTTGCCACGATGTAATACGCGTCGCTGTCGCAGGTCATTCTGGTGTGGGTTTCCGTGCGCACGGACCAGCCGTCGCGCGACATCTCATGCACCCATGTCACCTCGCCCTCGGCCGATGCCGGGTCCGATGGCAGGATGGAATACCGCTCGCGTCCCTCGGCCGAGTGAAAGAACTGCTGCGGCACGATGGTGGCCGCGCCCTCGTGATCGCGCACCTCGACCGTGATGCGGCCGGTGTCGTGATCCTCGGTCACGCACCATTCCGACCGGGGCGGCGTATGAACGGACAACTCCAACGGCGCACCGGCGCGCGGGGGTGCGAAATCAGGCAGGCGCGGGCCGTCGCCATCGCGTAGCGGCAGGAACAGTTCGGACTCGCCGGGCAGCACCGTCAGCGTCACGGGCTCCGGCGCGGGCCATGCGATCGGGAAATAGCTGGTCGACAGCGACAGCCGCAGCCGGTGCCCCGCGCGCAGGGTCTGGGCGACGTGCTTGAACGACAGCTCGACCGTCATGTCCTGCCCCGGCACAACCGCCGCCGGGGTCTCGTGCCCGTCCCGGTGGCACAGGTTCAGCAGGCCATAGCTGACCCGCGTGGCCGCCCCGTCCGGCGCGATATCGACCAGACGCGCGGCAATCTGCGCCAGCAGGCGGTCAACACGGCAGCGCAGCCGCAGCCGCGCGTCGCCGACAAGATGCAGATCGGCCTCCAGCGGCGCGGTCTGAAACACCAGACTGCCTGCATCGTCGCGGCGCTGATCGACCGGCTGATCGCCGGGGTGCGCATAGGAGCACCATTTGCCGCCATTGAAACCCACCCAGAGCGGCGAGCAGACCGACACGGCATCGCCGCCCCCGTCCCCGCCAAGCGATCCGTCCGCCCCAAGCGCGAAAGGCCTGCGGGCAACGTCGGGTGACGGCCATGCCGGCTCGCCAATCCAATGCCCCTCGCGCGTCTCGTAATGGCTGCGCGGTTCGGCATGGTCCTGCAGGAACAGGCGCAGCGACGGTTCGTCCATGATGCCGGTGTCGCGGCCCTTCATCCAGTGATCCCACCAGCGCGTCTCCTCGGTCAGCCAGTCGATGGCCGGGCCGGGTTTGCCCTGATGGGGATATTTGTGCGACCACGGCCCGACGATGCCCTTGGCCGGGCTGCGCAGGTTCTCGACCAGCCGGAACACCGCATTGCAATAGCCATCGGCCCAGCCCGAAACGGCATAGACCGGCACCTGAATGTCGTCCCAGTTTTCACAGACCGAGCCGTGTTTCCAGAAATCGTCGCGCGTCTGATGCCCCAGCCAGGTTTCCAGCCACAGGCCCGACTCGTCCAGCCGCTTGTGCCACATCTCGCGCCACCGCGCGCCCACATGCTTGGGGTCCGGCGGCAGCGTGTTGATGCCGAACATCACCGACGCCCAGGACAGTTGATCGCACAGCGGCACGCCGCCCATGTAATGGATGTCATCGGCATAGCGGTCATCGGTCGAACAGATCGTCACCACCGCCTTCAGCGCGGGTGGGCGCAGCGCGGCCAGTTGCAGCCCGTTGAATCCGCCCCAGGAAATGCCGACGATGCCCACACCGCCGTCGCACCAGTCCTGCGCCGCGATCCAGGCAATCACGTCGCAGCCATCGGCCAGTTCCAGCGCGGTGTATTCGTCCTGCATCAGCCCTTCGGATTCACCCGTCCCGCGCAGATCGACGCGCACATAGGCGTAATCGCGTGCCGCCAGCCAGGGCGCGCGCGCGGCGTCGCGCTCCAGCGTCTTGTCGTTCTTGCGATAGGGGATGTATTCAAGGATCGCGGGCACCGGCGCGGCCCCGGCCCCTTCGGGCATCCAGATCCGGGCCGCCAGTTTGGTGCCGTCGGGCATCGGGATCTCGACATGCTCAAGCTCCCGGATCTTGCGCGGCAGGTCGGTGTCGATCTTCATGGGCGGGCCTCGGTCTGCTGTGGGGGGTCGCAAGGGGCGTATCCCGCCCGCGCCCCGAACGCCACCCGCGTCAGTCCAGGATGTCGGTGAATTCGTAATTCAACCGCTTCATCACCTGCTCGTAATTCCACAGCAGCTTGGACGGCGTGCGCGCGCCCATCCACACCGATGCCACGGCATAGCTGTAGGCGTCCTGCTCGGGCAGGTCCGACAGCTTCATGCCTCTGGTGACGTTCGACACGATGCGCGTGCCCTCGACCTGCTCGGCGGCCACCTCGACCTCGGCGCGCGACGGCGCGCGACCCACGGTGGCATCCTCAAAGAACACCCGGTAGAAGAATTCCGCCGCGACCTTCTGCGACCCTTCGCGGTGCGGCATGTCGGGCTTGCGCCCCAGACCCAGATCGACCGTCACCTGCTGGTGGCTGACACCATCGACCATTTCGAACAGGTCGCAATGCGACTGCGCGATGCGGGTGTTGATCTCAAGCAGCCAGATCCGGTTTTCCACCTCGTCCCAGAAATACTCGATGTTGAACCCGGCATTGTCATAGCCGATGTGCGTCATGATCGTGCGCGAAATCTCCCACATCTCGTCCTGCACCCGGCGGGGCAGCATCGACGGGTAGAGATAGTAGAAAAAGCTCAGAACCTGCGGATATCGGATCGAATCCACCGTGCCATAGAGCGTCACCTCGCCGTCATGCACGTACCCTTCGACCGTGCATTGCCGCCCGCCAATCACCCGCTCGGCCATGCAGTAATGCCCTTCGACCTTGCGGATATCCTGGGGCAGATCGGCCTGATCCAGCACGGCATTGAACGGCTCGGAAATCGAGCCGATCTCGGCGCGCAGCTTTTCGGTGGCGTAGTCGAAATCCTCGGGGCTGTCGATGCGGAAGCCCAGCCGCGATCCCGACGACTTGATCGGCTTGACGAAGAACGGAAACCGCAGCCCGGCCTCGCCGATCCGCGAGAGGGCGTCATCGTCGAACGGGTCGAAGGCGGTGAAATTGGGCGTGTGATCCGGGATCACCTCGGCCATCACGCTGCGCGACCAGAACTTGTGCTCGCATTTCAGCAGGCTTTCCAGCGAGGCGTTGCGGGTGCCGTATTTCGCGCAAAGCAGCGGCAGCATGGTCGAGACGGGAAAGTCGATATAGCCCACGATCGCGTCGATCGACCCGTCAAAGGCATCCAGCGTCGCCTCGGCCTCGGCCAGCATGGCGGGGATGTCGAATTCCTGCGTCTCATAGACCTGCGCGGGCGTAAGCAAGGGATGAAAGACAACATCCTCCACCCCCCGCAACCGTTTCAGTCGTTCTGCGTTCAGGTCGTTCAAGCCGACGACAAATACGTTCTTGGTCATGTCCACTCCCTCCGGCTGTGCCGGGACGATCCGGCGTCTGTGCGCCGGCGTTGTGGTTGGTCAGGCCTTGTCTCGCGGACCTGGGCGATTTGGCACCCGACGTCAGGCCTGCGCCAGTTCCGCCTGATGCGGAAAGCTGCGCCCCTTGAGCCTTTCGGTGGTGCCTTCGATGTCATCGACCAGCAGCAGCAGGAAATCACCCTTCTGGGCCGCTTCGATCGCCCGTTCGGTTGCGGCATGCTCGTCATGGATCGTCTCGACCCGGCACGCGGTGCCCGCCGCCTCGGCCCCGTCATGGATCAGCTTGGCGGTCTCGCCCGTGGCCCGGCCACGCGCGTCGGTCTCGTACACGAACAGCAGATCGCACAGGCCCGCCAGTTCCGCCCCCAGTGCGGCAAGATCTTCGTCGCGCCGGTTTCCGGGGGCCGTGGCCACGCCGATCTTGCGCTGGGTGGCCAGTCCGTTCACCAGCGGCCGCAGCGCCTGCAACGCGGGCACGTTGTGGCCATAGTCGATCAGGCATTTCAAGCCATCGGCCTCGAAATAATTGGTGCGCCCGGGCATCTGTGCGGGCGTTGGATGAAAGGTCAGCAGCCCCGCGCGGATGTCGTCGATCTCGACCCCGTGCGCGGTGGCCGCCGCCGCCGCCGCCATCGCGTTCTGCACGTTGAAGGGCGCGTGCCCCTCGAACGCGATCGGCACATCGTTGACGGCGCAGATCTCGACCGTGACCTTGCCGCGCAGCATGACGATCTTGCCGTTCTTGACGGTAAAGACCATGCCCAGATTGCCCAGATGCCCGGCGAGCGCAGGGTTTTCCGGGTCCATCGTGAAATAGATGATCTCGCCGCGCGCCCAATAGGTGCCCTGATCCATCACCAGCGGATCGTCGGCGTTCAGCACGCAGAACCCGCCCTCGCTCTTGACCGCGTCAACCACCACCGTCTTGCAGCGGGCCAACTCGTCCAGCGTGTGAATCTCGCGCTCGCCCAGATGATCCGAGGCAATGTTCAGCAGCACGCCAACATCACATTCATCAAAGCCAAGCCCGCGCCGCATGATGCCGCCGCGCGCCACCTCCAGCACTGCATGCTCGACCGTGGGTTCACGCAGCACCGCGTGCGCCGCGGCAGGGCCGGAGTAGTCGCCGCGCAGGATCACGTGGTTGTCGATCTCGACCGTGCCGGTGCAGCCCATGCCGACCGACACGCCTGCCTGCCGCAGGATATGCGACGTCAGCCGCGTCGTGGTCGTCTTGCCGTTGGTCCCGGTGATCGCGGTGATCGGGATGCGGCCATTGTCCGTCGGATCGGGGAACAGCATGTCCACGATATGCGCGCCCACCGGGCGCGGCGTGCCATGGGTGGGCGACATGTGCATCCGGAACCCCGGCCCGGCATTGACCTCGACCACCCCGGCAGACTGGTTTTCCAGCGGCTCGGACAGGGTTTCGGCCAGCAGGTCGATCCCGATCACATCCAGCCCCACAAGCCGCCCGATACGCTCCATCGTGAACTTCACCTCGGGGTGCACCTCGTCTGTCAGGTCGCTTGCCGTGCCCCCGGTCGAGATATTGGCGGTGGATTTCAGAAACGCCAGCTCGCCCTCGGGCAACACGGTATCGAGGGTCAGCCCCGCCTGCTCCAGCATGCGGTGTGTCTGTTCATCGATGTCGATCTGGGTCAGCAGGTTTTCATGGCCCACGCCACGGCGCGGGTCCTGGTTTTCGCGGTCCACAAGCTGCTGGATGGTGCTGCGCCCGTCGCCTGTCACATGCGCGGGGCGGCGCCGCGCCGCGGCGACCAGCTTGCCGCCGATCACCAGCATCCGGTGATCCTCGCCCTTGATGTAGCTTTCGACGATCACGCCATCGGCCCCCTCGCGCAGCCGCGCCACGGCGGCGTCATAGCCCGATTTCAGGTCTTCCATCGAGGCAATGTCGGTGGTCACCCCGCGGCCGTGATTGCCCGACAGTGGCTTGGTCACGACCGGCCAGCCGATCCATTCGGCGGCCTGCTGCGCCTCGTCGAAGGAATAGCAGGTCTGCCCCTGCGGCACCGGCACCCCGGCCTCGCCCAGGATCTGCTTGGTCCAGTCCTTGTCGTCGGCGATCGAATGGCCGATGATCCCCGACGCATCCGTCACCGTCGCCTGAAAGCGGCGCTGCTTTATCCCATGCCCAAGCTGGGTATAGCTGGTGCCCTCGGTCAGGTTGTAGGACGGGATGTTGCGCGCACGCGCGGCGGCAACGATCGACCCCGTCGACGGCCCCAGCGCGTTGGCATCGCGCACTTCCTTCAGGTTGTCGATATACGGCTGAAGATCGACCTGTTCGCTGTCATACAGCTTTTTCGCAATCTCGACCGCAGCAACACCTGCCGCGATCCCCGTCGCCTCGTCGCGGTAGCGGTAGACCACGTTGTAGATGCCGGTCTCGTAGCTGTCGACGGTCTTGCCGTATCCCACGGAAAAGCCGACAAGGTTCTGAAGCTCGATCGCGATATGTTCGACCAGATGACCGGCATAGGTGCCAGCGCGCACCCGTTGCAGAAAGCCGCCAGCCTCACCGACCGAGCAGCGATGCTCGTACAGCGACGGCATCACCGCCAGCAGGCGCTCTTCCATCCCCTCGACCTGATCGCTGGGCCTTTGTTCCAGTTCCTCGATGTCCAGCCGCATGTAGATCGCTTGATAGCGGCTGTAATAATTCGGACCGCGCAGTGCACGGTGTTCAAGAATACGCATCCTTAGGCTCCAGGCGGTATGCCTCGAGCTCGTCTGGCCCGAGGACGCGCCGGTCTCTCAGGTTGTATCCATAACCATCGACCAGCGCATGCATGGTGACGTTGTGGACCGTTACGGCCTCTCCATCGTCAAGATCGAATACATTCGACCCTGTTATGGACGTACTGTCAACGAGGATGACATGACCGGGCCCGAACGCGCGGATAACCTCACCGTCAAAATGCACCGCTGCATCCTCGCCCAGACCGACGCCCAGAAACTCGGGATTGGTCGCCCCGACCTCCATCAGCCGCGAGAATCTGCCGCGTTCCAGGAAATGCGTGTCGATGATCACACCATCGACAAAACCAAAGCCCGCCGCCATCTTGACCGCGCCCTTGCGCAGGCTGTCATCGGCCGGCCCGCCATAGACCATGGTCGCCGACTGGCAGGCCGCACCGGCGCTGGTGCCAGCGACAACCGCGCCCTCGGCATGGCGCGCGCGGATCGCGCCAAGCGCCTTTGAGCCACCAAAGATGTTGGTCAGCCGCATCTGGTCGCCGCCCGAGATGAAGATGATGTCGGCCTGCCGGATCATCGTCACATACGCGTCGGCACCGGCATCGCCCCGGTCGCGCACGCGAATATGCGCAACCTCCGCCGCGCCCAGCGTCTCGAACGCGGTCTTGTAGGCCCCGAACACGTCGTCGGGGATCGCGCTGGCCGTCGTGATCACGCCCACCACCGGGGCGCGCTTGCCCGACAACTCCACCACATGTTTCAGGATGGCCGCAGGCTGCGACTTGTCCTCTGCCCCGCCTATGGCGACAAGCGGCCCTCGCACAGGCACGGTCACGGACACGTTCATCTTCTTGTCTCCCAATTTTGCGGGATGTCTATAACTAGTGGCAATCTTTAACAACGCCCGGTGCAATGTACACTCCCTTGTCATGGAATGCCTCTTGGGGCGGTGCCTGCAATCCGATATGATGATTAAACAGACACTCGTTTTCAGGAGGCCACCATCGGCTATTCCATCGCGATCCACGGCGGTGCCGGCGTTCTGCCCGCGCACCAGATGACACCCGAGCGCGAGGCGGCGGTGCGCGCCGCCCTCGACCGCGCGCTGAGCGCCGGTGAGGCGGTGCTGGCCTCGGGCGGCTCCGCTCTGGATGCGGTCACCGAGGCCGTCTGCGCGCTGGAGGACGAACCG
Organism: Lacimonas salitolerans; assembly: GCF_042677865.1. Classification (NCBI taxonomy): domain Bacteria; kingdom Pseudomonadati; phylum Pseudomonadota; class Alphaproteobacteria; order Rhodobacterales; family Paracoccaceae; genus Lacimonas; species Lacimonas salitolerans. The sequence goes on from NZ_JBHUDD010000046.1 coordinate 10,164, forward strand.
CTGTTCAACGCCGGGCGCGGCGCCGTGTTCACCCGGGACGGCAGCCATGAAATGGACGCCGCCGTGATGGACGGGCGCGACCGCCGCGCGGGCTGCGTGGCCGGGGTGTTCGGCCCGCGCAACCCGGTGCGGCTGGCCCGATGCGTGATGGAACATACCGACCATGTGCTGATGATTGGCGAGGGCGCGCTGCGCATCGGTCGCGACGCAGGGATCGAAGAGGCGCCGGCCGAGCATTTCTTTACCCAGGAACGCTATGACAGCCTGCAAGAGACGTTGCGGATGGAAGCCGAGGGCACGCTTGACGATGACCCCTCCCGCCGTCACGGCACCGTCGGGGCAGTGGCGCGCGACCGCACGGGCGCGCTGGCGGCGGCCACCTCGACCGGCGGCATGACGGCGAAACGCCCCGGAAGGGTCGGCGACAGCCCCCTGATCGGGGCGGGCACATTCGCCGACAACCGCACCTGCGCCATTTCGGCCACCGGCGATGGCGAGGCCTTCATCCGCCTGTCGGTCGCCCATGAGATCGACGCCCGGATGCGGCTTGCCGGGGAAACCCTGGCGCAGGCCGCCGGGCATGTCGTGCAGGTCGAGCTGCTTACGATGAACGGCTCGGGCGGGCTTGTCGCCATCGACGCGCAGGGGCGCATCGCCGCACCATTCAACTGCGAAGGCATGTACCGCGCCTGGGTTGGCGAAGGCATCGCGCGGGAGATCGCGATCTACAGGGATCAGGCGTAACCTGCCGTCCAAAAACAGAAACCCCGCCGCCCCGGCGCGAAAGGCTCCCCGATGACTGCCGATTACCAGATTTTCGAGATCGCGGATTTCACCCTTCAACGGGGGATCACCCTGCCCCGCGCCAGACTGGCCTACAAGACCTATGGCAAGCTGGCGCAGGACAAGTCGAACGCCATCCTCTACCCCACCTCCTACGGCGCGCAGCACTTTGATACCGAGTGGCTGATCGGCCCCGGGCGGGTGCTGGACCCGTCGGACTGGTTCATCATCATTCCCAACATGTTCGGCAACGGGCTGTCGTCGTCACCGTCCAATCTCGACGCCCCTTTCGGGCCCGACCGCTACCCCGCCTTCACCCATTGGGACAACATCCACGCCCAGCGCCGCCTGCTGTCCGAGGTGTTCGGGATCGACCGGCTGGCCATGATCTATGGCTGGTCGATGGGCGCGCAGCAGGCGCTGCACTGGGGCGCTGTCTTTCCCGATCAGGTTGCCCGCATCTGCGCCGTCTGCGGATCGGCGCGGACCTCCATCCACAACCGGGTTTTCCTTGAAGGCGTCCGCGCAACCCTGACCGGCGATCCGCACTGGCGCGGCGATCACTTTGCCGCCCACCCCGTGCGCGGGTTGCGCGCCATGGGTCGGGTTTATGCCGGCTGGGCCATGTCGCAGGCGTTCTATCGTGAGAAACTGTATGAACAGGTCGGGTTTGCCTCGCTCGAGGATTTCCTTGTCCGCTCGTGGGAGGCCAATTTCCTGCGCCGCGACGCCCATGACCTGCTGGCCAGCCTGTCCACGTGGGAGGCATCCGACATTTCCGACAACCCTGTCCATAACGGCGATCTGGCGCAGGCGCTGGGGGCGATATCGGCCAGGTCGATCATCATGCCATCCCGCACCGATCTGTATTTCACACCCGAGGACAGCGAACAGGAAACCGCGATGATGCCCAACGCCGAATTCCGCCCGATCGAGTCGATCTGGGGGCACCGCGCGGGCAACCCGGTGATGAACCCGGCGGACAAGGCGGTGTTGCGGCAGGCGGTGTCCGACCTGCTGGCGCGGTGACGGCGCTCAGTCCAGCTCGCTCCAGGGCCAGGGTTTGACCTCGCTGGCGGCGGTCTGGAACCGGGCCGCCTTGGCGATCCAGACGCCCAGATCGGTGCCGAAATCGGCCAGACGCTCGTTCGGCTGATTGCTGTTCACCAGCATAACGATGAACTGCACAACCGTGGCAACCCCCAGAACCGTCTGCGCCACTGAAATCATCACCGCGATCAGCAGCATGTAGACCAGCCGCATCAGCATGCCGTCGGGCTTTTCAGGCTCGTTCTGCTCGCCGTGCATGCGGCCCGCGATCTTGGCCTCGTCATCCATCATTGCGCTTGTCCTCATGTCCTGGCTGCTCGGGCGGTCACGCAATGCTACACCAAAGGGTCCGCTGCGCGACAGTCTCTTTTCCCACGCAGGGCCGCGGATTACAGCGTCGACAGCGCCAGTTGCCCCGCCACCAGCGCCACGACAGCGCCCGCCGCGATCTCGATCATCGACAGCGCGCGCAAGCTCCGCGCGCCGCCGCCCAGTTGCATCAGCGTGCCCTCGCGCAGCACCACCGACAGGATCGCCACCGCCACGGTCACGCTGGCGGTGCCCAGCCCCATCACCAGCGCGCCCAGAATCCCGGCCATGCGGATCTCCATCTGCCAGGTCAGGATCAGCAGGAACAGCGCGCCGGTGCAGGGCCGGATCGCCACCGCCCCGATCAGCACCGCCGCATCGCGCAGCGAGCGCACCTCGACGGCCTGTTCAGGCGTCGGACCATGGGCATGGCCGCAGCCGCACTCGGCCTCGTGATCGTGATCGTGGTGATGGTCATGCCCGTGATGCCCCACCCCCGGCCCGGCCCGGAACCGCCGCGCCCCGCGCAGCATCAGCCAAAGCCCCACCAGCGCAACCATGGCGAAACTGGCCGGGGCCAGAACCCGCTCGGCCGTGTCCACCATCTGCGTGCGCGTCAGATCCAGCAGCAACACGCCCGTGTAAACCATGGCAATCGCCGTCAGCGCCTGCGCGATGCTGGACGCCACCGCCAGCCCTGACAGCCGCAGCAGCGGCACCCGCCGCCCCAGACCATAGCCGCCGATCAGCAGCTTGCCATGCCCTGGCCCCGCCGCGTGAAAAAACCCGTAGGCGAAACACACCGCCATCAACCCGCCCAGCGCCGCCGGATCGCCGCCGCGCAGCCGCCGCAACAGGCCCGCCATGGCGTTCTGCACATCGCGCTGGCCATTGGCGGCCCAGCGCGACAGGTCATCCGCCCCGCCCATGCCCCAAAGCCAGATCGCCAGCGCGGCAATCGCGGCCAGCGCAAGAGCCACGATCACCCGCATGTCACGACCACCGTATCGGCAAACAGATCGCCCACCGGCGGATAATCCTCGGGATCGGGCGGCATGTCCTTCAGCTCTTCCTCGACCGCGGCATAGGCCGCATCCAGATCGGGGCGGTTGATGCGCACCTCGCAACCCTCGGGCGCGGCCACCCCGCCGGTCAGGTCATAAGCGGTATAGAATGTCGGGTCATAGGCGCGCAGCGTCACCTTCTCGCCCGGCGCGGCGATGGTGCGGAAATGGACCGAAGTGATCTTGCCATCGTCGAACGCCGTACTGCGCGGCTGCGGCGGCCCAAGGCTCAGGTCGGCCCCGTCGCGGCTGGCGAACAGATCGCCGTGATAGCCCTCGATCCAGTTCATGTCGAAGCCCTGCAACTGTTCCAGTTCAGGCGGCGTCAGCACCCCGTCGTAATCAGTGTCCAGCCCCATGTCCTCGAGGATCAGCAGGCTGAACAGCTCGTCATAGGTCCAGACCACCTCGACGCCGGTGATCTGTCCGCTGGCATCGGTCACCAGCCGCAGCGTGGTATCGACAAAGATATGCGGATGCGCCTGCGCCATGCCCGGCAGCAGCGCCAGGGCAAGCGCGGCCGCAGAACGCATCATGGGGCGAAAGATCACGGTCATACCCAGCGTTTAGCGCCCGCCGCGCCGACACGAAAGGCAACAATCCGCGTGCAGACAGAAATTGCGCGGAACTCTGCCCGCCCGCCTGCGATGCGAACGCCGCGGCGCGGCGTGACACGGACGCGTGGCCGGACCTATGGTTGCGCATTGGCGGGCCGCATCGGCCCGCCATATCACGCTGCACCAGGGAGAGTAGAGCAATGAAATCAAGGATATCCGCACTGATCGCCGGGCTGGCCGCCGCGGCCCTGACCGCCGGGGCCGCGCTGGCCGAACAGCATGACCATGCGCATGACCACGCCTGGACAGACTCGCCCTGGGGGGCCGACGATGAAATCGGTGCCGCCAACCGCGTGACGCCCGAGGTGGTGATGGAAGCGGCCAAGCTGATCACCACGGGCAAGACCTATCCGCTGGGCATCGTGATCGGCAGCGACACACCCGCCTTTCCGCCGCGCTCCATGAGCGTGTCCATCCTGCAACCGGGCCAGAGCGGCGGCGGATCGCTGGGACCGACCCAGACCACCTATAATGACGACATCTTCATGGGCTGGCTGGGCATCGGCAGCCAGATCGACGGGCTGGGTCATATCGGTCAGGGCGACACCTATTACAACGGGTTCAAGGCCAGCGAATTCGCCCAGGCCGGCGGGCTGACCCGGCTGGGCGTGGAAAAGGTGCCCCCCCTCGTGGCGCGCGGGGTGCTGCTGAACATGGCCGAGTTCCATGGCACCGACATGCTGGAGGAAGGCACCGCCTACACCCGCGAGGACATCATCGACGCCGCCGACCAGCAGGGGGTCGAGCTGCGCGAGAATGACGTGGTGCTGTTCCATTCCGGCTGGATGAAGCTGCTGGAAGAGGGCGGCGACCCGGTCCGCTTTGGCTCGGTCGAACCCGGGCTGGGCAAGACCGGGGCGGAATACCTGGCCGAACTGGGCGTGATCGCCGTGGGGGCCGACACCTGGGGGCTCGAGGCCGTCCCGTTCGAGGAGGGCGTCGGCGTGTTCGAGGTGCACCAGATCCTGCTGGCGCAGAACGGCATCTACATCCTTGAGAACATGAACACATCCGTGCTGGTCGAGGATGACGTGACCGAATTCATGTTCGTGCTGGGCGCGGCCCGCATCCGGGGCGCGGTGCAGATGATGGTGAACCCGGTGGCGATCCGTTAAGGCATGTTCGATCTGTGGTGCCCCACGGGGCGCCACCTGGGGGGCGCTGCCCCCCGTCCCCTTGCAGGGGACTCCCCCCGGGATATTTGCAGAGAGAGGAAACAGGGTTTTCCACCGTCACGGCCTGCGCTGATCGGGATGCAGCGACGAGCCAAGGATATGGTCGGCGCGGTGGATCACATGCCCCGCCTGCCCCACGATCAGGGGATCGGACGGGCGCACCAGTTTGCGGTCCTTGCCCGGATACTCGATCCCCGCCAGGAAATGCAGCATGCAGTTGAGCCGCGCGCGTTTCTTGTCGTCGGATTTCACCACTGTCCAGGGCGCATCGGCGGTGTCGGTGTAGAAGAACATCGCCTCTTTCGCCTCGGTGTAATCGTCCCACTTGTCCAGGCTGGCCTTGTCGATGGGCGACAGTTTCCACTGTTTCAACGGGTCCGTCTCACGCGAGACAAAGCGCGCGCGCTGCTCGTCCTGCGAGACCGAGAACCAGTACTTGTACAGCCGGATGCCCGAGCGCACCAGCATCTGTTCGAAATCCGGCGTCTGGCGCATGAATTCCAGGTATTCGCCCGGCTCGCAGAACCCCATCACCCGCTCGACGCCCGCGCGGTTGTACCAGCTTCGGTCATACAGGACGATCTCGCCGGCGGTCGGCAGATGCTCGATGTAGCGTTGGAAATACCATTGCCCGCGCTCGACCTCGGTGGGCTTGTTCAGCGCGACGACGCGGGCGGTACGCGGGTTCAGATGCTCGGTGAACCGCTTGATCGTGCCACCCTTGCCCGCCGCATCGCGCCCCTCGAAGATCAGCACGAATTTCTGCCCCGTCTGCTGCGCCCACAACTGCACCTTCAGCAGTTCGGCCTGCAACCGCGCCTTCTTTGTCTCGTAGCTGCGGCGCGACAGCCTTGTGTCATAGGGATAGTCCCCGCTCTCAAAGGCGCGGCGCACCTCTTCGGGGCTGGGTGCGCTGCGGCGCGTGGGCCTTGGCGGGGTCGCCCCGCCGGGCGGCAAGGCGCCATTGGCACCGGACGGGGTTTCGGGCGGGCTGTCGGGCGGTGAGCCACCGGTCATGCAATACTCCAATGCTGATCGCGCCACCCTACGCGCCCTAGCGTGGCCCCGCCTTGATCGGGGTCAATCCGCGCATGACGCAACGAAACCCATCAAAAGGTTGCACGCCTGTCATCAACCCTATGTCATCGCTCACAGGACCAACAGGAAGGAACCGCGCATGACACACCTCAAAACCGCCACGCTGACGCTGGCCCTGACCGCAGGCACAGCCATGGCCCAGAGCACCCCCGAAAACCGCATCGACACGATCCGCCCCGATGCGCCCGTCCTCAGCGCCTATGGCGATTTCCCGATCGGCGTGCAGGAGCGCAGCTTCACCGTTGCCGACCGCGTCGACATCCTGAACGTGACCGAGGATGCGACGCCAACATATGACCGCCCCCTGACGGTGGAAATCTGGTATCCTGCCGCCGCTGACACCACGCCGGGCGCCTTGTATGAAACGGTCATCCGCGACGGCGCGACGCCGACCACCCTCGTGGGCCGCGCCGCGCGCGATGCTGCCCCGGCGGATGGCACGTTCCCGCTGGTGGTGATCAGCCACGGCTACCCCGGGAACCGGTTCCTGATGTCGCACCTGGGCGAGAACCTGGCCTCCAAGGGCTATGTCACCGTCTCGATCGACCACACCGACAGCACCTATTCGGATCAGGCGGCCTTTGGCTCGACGCTGTACAACCGTCCGTGGGACCAGAAGGCCGTGATCGACTTCATGGCAGGTCTCGAGGGCCCGCTGGGGGCCATCACCGACACCGACACCACCGGCGTGATCGGCTATTCCATGGGGGGCTACGGCGCGCTGATCCTTGGCGGCGCGGGCGTCACACAGCAATCTGTCGACTACACCTGGGGCACGCCCGAGGGCCTGCTGGCCGCCAACATGGCCGGCACCGACAGCCACGAATCGGTTGTGGATGAGCGGGTAAAGGCGATCATCGCCATCGGCCCATGGGGCAGGAACACCGGTTTTTGGGACGAAACCGGGCTTGCGGGCCTGCGCAAGCCGACGCTGATGATGGCGGGTTCGGTCGATGATGTCTCGATCTACCCCGCCATGCGCGAGATTTTCGAAGGCGCCACCGGCACCGATCGCCACCTGCTGACCTTCATCGGGGCCAATCACAACGCCGCCGCCCCGATGCCCGCCCCCGCCGAAAGCTACGAGCCTTCGCCGCATGTCGATTTCATCCCCTTCTCGCATTACGGCGACGCGGTCTGGGACAACGTGCGGATGAACAACATCGCGCAGCATTTCGCCACCGCCTTCATGGACGTGCACCTGAAGGCCGATGCCGACAAGGCCGCGTATTTTGATCTGGTGGAATACGCCGAGGATGGCGTGCATTCGCTGAACGAGGATGGCACCCCCAAGGACGATCACAGCTACTGGGCCGGTTTCCCGGCGCGCACCGCCGCCGGCCTGCGGTTTGAAACCCTGCCGATGGAGGAATGATGCGGACGCGCCAGATCGACCTGAACGGCCAGGGCTTTCACCTTTACGAATGGGGCCAGCCCGGCCAACCCGTGATCCTGTGCCTGCACGGGTTCCCCGAATACGGCGGGGCATGGGCCGATCTGGCCGCCCATCTGCCGGGCTATCACCTGATCGCCCCGGATCAGCGCGGCTTTGGCCAAAGCTGGGCACCGCCCGATGTGCGCGACTACGCCACCGGCAAGCTGGTGGGCGACATGGCGGCGCTGCTGGGCACGCTGGATACGCCTGTGACCGTGCTGGGCCATGACTGGGGCGCTGCGGTGGCCTATGGCCTGGCGTTTTCCCGGCCCGCGCTGGTTGAGCGCCTGATCATCATGAACGGCGTGCACCCCGCGCCGTTCCAGACCGCCCTTGCCGCCGGTGGCCCGCAGACCGCCGCCTCGCAATACATACCCTGGCTGCGCGCCCAAGGGTCCGAGGATGCGCTGGCCGCCGACAATTTTGCCAGGCTGCGCGCGCTGTTCGCCGCGCATATGGACATGGCCTGGCTGTCCGGCGACACGCTGACCGCCTATCAGACCGAATGGGCACGCCCGGGCCGGATGCGCGGCATGGTCAACTGGTATCGCGCCTCACCGCTTGTGGTGCCCAAACCGGGGGAACAGGCCACCGATCTGCCCGACCTGCCGCATGACCGGATGCGCGTGCCCATGCCTCATCTGCTGATCTGGGGGCAGAACGACACCGCATTGCTGCCCGAATCGACGGCAGGGCTGGAGGACTATTGCGCCGAGTTGACCCGCGTCACCGTGCCCGGTGCCGATCACTGGCTGCACCACCAGCAGCCTGCGCAGGTCGCGCAGGTCATCCGTGACTGGCTGGCCACTTGAAAGGTTGTGCATTTGAGTGTACGTTCTGATGCACAATCATTGACACAGCTCTGGTCACCGAGGCCCGCCATGGTTACCCGCCTGCACACCCGCAACATCTGCACCATGACCGAACTGCGTGAACCGCAAAAGGTATTCGACCGCGCGGGCGGCGAGCCGGTGGCGATCATGAAGAATTCCAGATGCGTGGGCTATCTTGTTCCGGCCGAGGCCGCACTGGACAGTGAGCCGCATTATGCCTCGATGGATGAGGTTCAGAACTACATCAAAACCTCACGCGAGCGCGTGCAACCGGTGCTGGATTATCTCAAAGACAAATGAATTTCGTCATCCTGACGCCCGCAATCGTCGAGGCCCTGCATGATGCCGCCCTGAATCCGGGCGAATTGCAGGGACGCGCGCTGGACACATCACTGGAAGGTGCGCTGGCACGGGTCGAAAACCGAATCCTTTACGGAATGATCGAAGACATGTTCGACCTTGCCGCTGCCTACGCTGAAGCAGTATCGCAGGGCCGTTTCTTCAATGACGCCAGCATGCGCACAGCCTTCGAAGCGATGAACTTTTGCCTCGAAATGAACGATGTGATCCTTGATTGGCCCACCGAAGAAACCGGCCAGATGATCATTGCCCTCGCCCAACGCCGCAGGGATGCGGCCCAGATGGCCGGCTGGCTCCGCGCATCGGCACAGCACAACGAACGGACCGCACAGACCTGATCTGTGCGGTCGTCTCGGTCAATCCGTGGTCGAACAATCTGGGACATGCAGTGGCGCCGCAGCGCCCCTCTTATTTCTGCGCCGTCGGCACCACCCGCAGGTAGTCGCACAGCTTGGTCCAGGTGCTGCCGTATTGCGCGTTCAGATCGAAATCGCTGGTTTCCGGCATCGCCAGCAGCGGGTCACCCGGCATCCAGTCCGCGGGGACGGCCATCGACGTGTCATCCGCCATCCGCAGGGCCTGCCCGCAGCGCAGCAGCTCTTCGAAAGAGCGTCCGATCTGTCCGGGGAAATCGAACATCAGCCGCACGCGCAGGCTGGGATCGATGACAAAGCTCTTGCGGATCGTCATGTTCTCGAAGCTCTTGGGATGGATCAGCCCCATGTCCCGCGACAACGTCCCGTCCCGGTCGCACAGGATCGGGAAGTCGACGGACACATCCAGTTGCCTCTCGATGTCATCGACCCAGCGCGAGACGGTGTTCACACCGCCAACGGTCAGGGAGAGCATCGAGAAACCGGCCTTGGCAAACTCATCCTGCATCAGGGCCAGCGACAGGATCTCGCTGGTGCACACTGGCGTGAACGGCATCGTATGGCTGGACAGGATCGTCCAGCGCCCGTCGGCCCAGTTGTGAAAATTGATCTGTCCGTCCTTCGACGGCAGGCTGAAGTTCGGAAAGATGTCGCCGATCTGCGGCATCCATTTGCGCACGGACTTGTAACCGCTGGGAACTTCGATCCAGCTTTCGGTATCTTTCGGTTTCATCAAAGTTATCATCAGATGCTCCTGGATTGCATGAACAAAGAGAGCACTGGTAAACCAACCACAGGATGCATGTTCTTTGGCAAATGGGGCATAAATGCGGCGATATCGCCCAAATCACTACTTTCAGGTGTAAAAAGTTAATAAAGCGTTCATCATTTGACGGCACCGGCACATAAGCGGACAATTGCGACCCACAGGCGGTCGGGTCCCGGTCCAAGGCCCTCGGCAAAGCACCATCTGACCCACTTCCAACGGCCCGCCCGCTCTGCCATACTGCCCGCCAATCAATCAAACAGCGAGCAGCGCAAATCATGGCCGACGACCTGTTGTCTCCCTCCGAATCGACCGACTACGATGCCTCCTCGATCGAGGTGCTCGAAGGGCTGGAACCCGTCCGCAAACGCCCCGGCATGTATATCGGCGGCACCGATGAGCGTGCCCTGCATCATCTTGTGGCCGAAGTTCTGGACAATTCGATGGACGAGGCCGTGGCGGGCCATGCCACAAGGATCGAGGTCGAGCTGCACGAGGATTACGCCGTCACCATCCGCGACAACGGCCGCGGCATCCCGATCGACCCACACCCCAAGTTTCCCGACAAATCCGCGCTCGAGGTGATCCTGTGCACGCTCCATTCGGGCGGCAAGTTCGGCGGCAAGGCCTATCAGACCTCGGGCGGTCTGCACGGCGTGGGCGCCTCCGTGGTCAACGCGCTGTCCGATTCCATGGTGGTGCAGGTCGCGCGCAACCGCGAGCTGTATGAACAAAGGTTTTCTCGTGGCATCCCACTTGGCCCCGTCGAAAAGGTGGGGCAGGCTCCCAACCGGCGCGGCACCACCGTCACCTTTCATGCCGACGAGCAGATTTTCGGCACCCACCGCTTCAAACCCGCCCGCCTGATGAAGATGGTGCAGTCCAAGGCCTACCTGTTCTCGGGGGTCGAGATCCGCTGGAAATCCGCCATCCCCGACGGCGACACCCCGCAAGAGGCCACGTTCCACTTTCCCGGCGGGCTGGCCGATTACCTGCGCGAAACCCTGGGCGGCGCCAGCACCTATGCCGACGCGCCCTTTGCCGGGTCGGTCGATTTCCAGTCGCGCTTCAGCGTGCCGGGCAAGGTCGAATGGGCGATCAACTGGACGCCCGCGCGCGACGGCTTCATCCAGTCCTACTGCAACACCGTCCCCACCCCCGAGGGCGGCACGCACGAGGCCGGGTTCTGGGCCGCGATCCTGAAAGGCATCCGCGCCTATGGCGAGTTGGTGAACAACCGCAAGGCCGCCCAGATCACCCGCGACGACCTCATCACCGGCGGCTGCGCGCTGGTGTCGTGCTTTATCCGCGAACCCGAATTCGTGGGCCAGACCAAGGACCGCCTCGCCACAGCCGAAGCCGCCCGGCTGGTCGAAGGGGCCGTGCGCGACCATTTCGACAACTGGCTGGCCGCTGACACCAAGTCGGCCGGCGCGATCCTCGATTTCCTCGTGCTGCGGGCCGAGGAACGCCTGCGCCGCCGGCAAGAGAAAGAGACCCAGCGCAAGACCGCCACCAAGAAGCTGCGCCTGCCCGGCAAGCTGGTCGATTGCTCGGCCACCTCTCGCGACGGCACCGAGCTGTTCATCGTCGAGGGCGACAGCGCGGGCGGATCGGCCAAGATGGCCCGCGACCGCAAGACCCAGGCCCTGCTGCCCCTGCGCGGCAAGATCCTGAACGTGCTGGGCGCGGCCAGTTCCAAGCTGACCACCAACGCCGAGATCTCGGACCTGTCGCAGGCGCTGGGGGTTGGGCTGGGCACGCGGTTCAACGTTGATGACCTGCGCTATGACAAAGTCATCATCATGACCGACGCCGACGTCGACGGCGCGCATATCGCGGCCCTGCTGATGACCTTCTTCTTCAGCCAGATGCGCCCGATGATCGACCACGGCCATCTGTATCTGGCCTGCCCGCCACTGTTCCGCCTGACCCAGGGCGCGCGCCGCATGTACGTGGCCGACGAGGCGGAAAAGGAGGCGTGGCAGAAAAAGGGCCTGGGCGGCAAGGGCAAGATCGAGGTGCAACGCTTCAAGGGCCTGGGCGAGATGGACGCCAAGGACCTGAAGGAAACCACGATGGACCCGAAAACCCGCAAGCTGATCCGCGTCACCATAGACGAGGACACCCCCGGCGAAACCGGCGATCTGGTGGAGCGGCTGATGGGGAAAAAGCCCGAGCTGCGGTTCCAGTATATCCAGGAGAATGCACGGTTCGTGGAGGAGTTGGATGTGTAAGGCGACACGCCTCGCGTAGGGTGGGTGCAAACCCACCTCGCGCCCCCTCGCCTACCGACAAAATCGGTGGGTTGCCATCCACCCTACACAAACGCAACCCGTCCGACGTAGGGTGGGTGGCAACCCACCCCTTTGTCACCCGCTTCATCGCTCCACCAACCTGCTCTCCATCTCGCCGAACCTACCTGCTGCGACCGGTCCCTGCCATTCCGGATCGACTCGCCCCAAACGGATATCGCGATGGATCGACGAAAACGGCCAGTCCACAGCGCGCACCGCATGCCCATGCTTGACAGGATTGCCCCAGCAATAGGCGACGTGGCGCGCGAAATCATCCTCATCCCGTATCGCATGCTCCCAGAACCGGCGTTGCCATATCCCGGCCTCGCCCTTTCTGGCCCGGCTTCGGCTGCGGGACACATCCGCGCCGATGCGCTTGGTAAAGCCGCATTTTATCTCCTTCCAGCGGGTCGAGAAATCCGCGTCCCCCGGCGGCAAACGGATCACCGTGTGCAGATGATCCGGCAGCACCACGATCGCCTCGATCGCAAAGGGCCGGCGCATCATCACCGTTGCAAAGGCCCCGCGCAGTTCATCGATCCGCGCCGTCAACAGGTCGGACGAGCGGTCGGCAAGACAGACGGTAAAGAAGTACCGCCGCCCGGGAATGCGCAGGCGTGTGTAGCTAGACATGCCCCGACCATCCCCGACAATGGTTCACACACGGTTAATGCAGGGTGGGTGCCAACCCACCTTCCGCCACCCGCCACTGTGCATGCCATGTGCATGCTCCGTGCATGGCAATCACATCCCCGTTCTGCCCTCTTGCGCGGCTCGCCGATGCAGGGTCTAGTCACGCCATGCGCGCCGCCCTTCTCCTTGTCTGTCTGCTGATCGCCGCCTGCGGCAGGCCGATGACGCCCAACGAAATGGCCTTCACCCGCGCGGCCTATGGCGACCAGATCAACCCCGAACGCATCCGGTTTCACAGCGGCCTTGTCGCCGGGGCCTTCACCTATCAGCGCCCCGTCCGTCCGCGCCTGACCTGTATGGAGCGCATCTTTCCCCCCTCGCGCGGCGAAACGGTCACCGTGTCGCCCGGCGCGGCGGTGATCTTCAACAGGGTGTTCTACCGCGACGACCTCTACCGCGATGATTTCATGGCAAATTTCCCCGAGCAGATCGACCTGCTGGATGCCATGCTGATGGCGCATGAGATGGTGCATATCTGGCAATGGCAAAACCGCGACCGCACGAAGTACCACCCTCTCAAGGCCGTGAACGAGCATTCGGGCAACCCCGATCCCTACCTGTTCGATCTGGAAAACGACGCCCGGTTCCTCGACTACGGCTATGAACAACAAGGTGCCATCGTCGAGGAATACGTGTGTTGCCGCCTGCTTGATCCCGACGCGCCCCGCACCGCACGGATGCGCACCATGATCAGCGCCGAAATGCCGATCGAGGGGCTCGAACAGGTCATCAGCCGCCCGCAGGTCAGCATCCCCTGGGCCGGGGCGGAAACCAGGGGCATCTGCCGCTAACCTTTTGATCCGGCGTCAGAACCCCTAGCGCTGGATGCTCTCGAGATAGACCATCAACGCCGCCAGCGGGCGCGGCACCGGGGTCATCGCGCCAGCATCGCCCAGTTCCACCGGCACGGTCGGCCCGCGCAGCAGCAGGCCGAATTCCGGCATCTCCTCGCCCGGCTCCATCCGGGTGTAGCCATCGATCGCCGACATCACCTGCGCGCGCGGAAACGCCCCGCCATTGCGTGCGGCTATCCGGGTCAGGTCCGCCGGGGGCGGCTGCAACCCTGCCGCAATCTCGCCCGTCCCGCGCCCGTCATTGCCATGGCACAGCGCGCAGTTTTCCACGAACAGCCGCGCGCCCTCATCCGGTTCCGGCATATCGGTCACCGCGCAGGCCGTCAGCCCCGCCGCCGCCAGAATGCATGCCCCGATTGCGTATCTCATCCTGCTCTCCTGCCTATTCCTGGACAGCCTGAAGGAAGACCACCAGATCCGCAATGGCCCGCCCGGTCATCACCATCTGCCCCGAGGGCAGCGCCAGCGCGGTGTCATCGCCCTGAAACAGCTGCCCATAGACCGGCATGTCGCTGCCATGGCTGACCAGCGGATCGCGCCCGTCGATCCGGCGGATCACCCGCAGCATCGGAAATGCCCCGCCTTCGTCCGCTGCAAGCCGTGTCAGATCCTTGGGCTGCACCAGAAGCACCGGGGCCATCGGCCCGTCGCCCTGCGCCGCGGCGCCATGGCAGGCGGCGCAGCGCTGAAGATACAGTTCCGCGCCCTCGGCCGCGTCCTGCGCAGCGGCGACAGCAGGCACAAGCGCCAGAAGACCGGCCAATAGGTTTCGCATCTCACCCTCCCTCAGCGTTGCAGCGTTTCGACATAGCGTACCAGATCCAGCAGCGCGCGCGGCGTGTCCATCCGCGCCCCGTCGGCGGTGGTCACCGTCACTCGCGCCCCGGTGAACAACGGTCCGAATTGCGGCATGATATCCGTGTGATAGCGATCCGGATAGCCATGCACCTGCGCGATCACGGCATCGCTCGGAAACACCCCGTCGTTGCGCGCGGCCAGTTGCGTCAGGTCCGCAGGTCGCACCGGCAGATCGCCTGCCAGCCCCCCGTCACCACGCCCGCCCGGCCCGTGACAGGCCGCGCACAGGCTGTCGTAAACCTCTGCCGCAGGGTCAGGTCGCGGCGCATCCGCCATACAGGCCCCAAGAATCAAAAGCGCCCCCAGCGCGCCACCTGCCCGGATCATTGCCCTGCCTCTCCTGCTCTGCTCGTTGCCAGAGTGTCGCACCCCACCGCCGCTGATGCCTTGATCTGGATCATGGGTGACAAGCCGCGCGCGCCGCGCCATTGTGCGCCCGAAACGACGCCGAAACGACTAGGGACAAGTTCATGACAATATCGCTGGCCGAGGCCGAAACCATCCTGACCACCGGCTTTGCACCCTGGGTCCGCGCACTGGACATCAAGGTCGAGGCGATCACGCCCGAAGGGTCCGCCACCCTGTCGATCCCGATCACCGATCAGATCGCGCGCATCGGCGGCATCGTCAGCGGTCAGGCGCTGGCCACGCTGGCCGATACGGCGATGGTGTTTGCCTGCTTCGGCCATCTGGGCGCGCCTGTGCCGGTGGCGACCACAAATCTGGACACGCAGTTCCTGCGCCCCGGCAAGGGCAGCCGCGTGCGCTGCGTCGCGCGGGTCGAGCGGGCGGGCAAGGCGCTGATCTTTGCCCGCGCCGATCTGCTGGCCGAACCGGATGACAAGCTGATCGCGCAGGCCAGCGCCACATTCTTCAAGCCGTGATGCGGCGCGGCAGGTTTTGGTGTTTGTCCTAGGCGAAACCGCACCGCGACGTCACTTGCGCCCTTCAACCCAAACAAGAGCATCCCCATGCAACCCACTCATTTCTATGCGCTTACCATGCTGGCCGCCGGCATCGGCATCCCCGTTCTCGCAGCACTGAATGCACAGCTTGGCACCCGGCTTGGATCGCCTGTGGCCGCCGCCGTGGTGCTGTTCTGCGTGGCGCTGGTGACCAGCCTTGTGGTGCTGATGCTGACCGGCCCGCGCCCCATTCTGGCGCTCGCCAGCACGCCGCGCTATCTGATGCTGGCGGGTCTGCTGGTGGCTTTCTACATCCTGTCGATCACCTTCATCGCGCCGCATTTCGGGGTGGGCAATGCCGTGTTCTTCGTCTTGCTGGGCCAGCTTGTCAGCGCCGCGCTGATCGACCATTTCGGCCTGTTCGGCGCACGCATCAGCCCGGTCAGCCTGACGCGCGTGGGCGGCATCGCGCTGATGGCGGCAGGTGTGTTCCTGACCCAAAAGACCTGAGGTCAGGCGTCGACGAACACCACGCTGTCGGGGCTGATCGGCGCGGTCACGCCGGGCAGCACGACGCTGCTGCCGTTGCTGAATGTCACGGTCAGGGTGTCATCCTGCACGCTCTGACTGACCAGCGTTGGTGCTTCGCCCTCGGGCACCGGCACGACCAGCACGTCCTCGGCGGCGTCAAACCCCTCGACCGTGGTGGTGTCGCCACCCGCCGGCGCATCGTGGCTGGCCGCGTCCGGCGTCAGATCAATCGCGGCCCCGCCCTCCAGCATGTCGACGCCTGCGAAGGCAGCAATCACGGCGTCGTCGTCCTCGGCGGCCAGAAACTCGGCCATCTGCGCCTTGCCGGTTTCGACAGTATAGGCATCCTCGGCCAAACGGTCCGCATCTGCGCGCTCTTCGAAGGCATCATCGTCATAGCCGGGGCTGTCCGTCGCGATCAGGGCAACAGGCAGACCGATGGCAAACAGGACCAACCATTCCAAGCCGGACATCCCAACACGCCTTTTTCCACTGGGTTTCCAGCCTGTTATCGCAGAATTGGGGAGAATTTGCGTCACGCCGGCCCGGAAACAATCTGTTTCCGGGCAGCGCCTCAGCCGTCGCTCAGCGTGCCCGTATCCATCCGCAGCACCCGGTCCATCCGCGCGGCCAGCGCCATGTTATGCGTGGCGATCAGGCACGACAGGCCGGTGGCCCGCACCAGATCCATCAGCGTATCAAACACCGTGTCCGAGGTTTCTGGGTCCAGGTTGCCGGTCGGCTCATCCGCCAGCAACAGGCGCGGGCCATTGGCCAGCGCCCGGCAGAACGCCACGCGCTGCTGCTCGCCGCCCGACATGGTGGCGGGGCGATGACCGGCCCGGTCTTCGACCCCTACGCGCGCCATCAGGTCCAGCGCGCGCAGCCGCGCCTCGGACCGCGGCACGCCGCGCGCCAGTTGCGGCAGAACGATGTTTTCCAGCGCGCTGAACTCGGGCAACAGGTGGTGGAACTGATAGACGAACCCGACATCGTTGCGCCGCACGATGGTGCGCCGCCGGTCCGACAGGCCCACCATGTCATCCCCGCCGATCCGCACCGATCCCGCATCGGGCGTGTCCAGCAGCCCCGCGATATGCAGCAGCGTGGACTTGCCCGCACCGGATGGCGCCACCAGCGCCACGACCTCGCCCCGCGCGACGGTGCACGACACCCCGCGCAGCACCTCGACCGCGTTGGGCTTTCCCTTGTTGTAGGTCTTGGTCACGCCCTCCAGCGCCAGCACGGGATCACTCATAGCGCAGCGCCTCGACCGGGTTCATCCGCGCCGCGCGGCGGGCGGGAAATATGGTGACGACAAAGGACAGCCCCAGCGACAGCGCCACCGCCGACAGCACGTCACCCAGTTCCAGCTTGGCGGGCAGGTAATAGATGCCGCGAATGGACGGGTCCCAGGCGTTGCCGCCCGACAGACCGTTCACCATGGCGAAAATCGGGTCGATATAGAGCGCGAACAGACAGCCGAGGATCACCCCCAGCGCCGTGCCGATCATGCCGGTGAACGCCCCGCAGATGAAGAAAATGCGCAGAACCGACCCCTCGGTCAGGCCCATGGTGCGCAGGATGCCGATGTCGCGACCCTTGTTCTTGACCAGCATGATCAGCCCCGAGACAATGTTCATCGTGGCGATCAGCACAAGGATCGACAGGATCACGAACATCACCCGGTCCTCGATCTCAAGCGCGCTCAGAAACCCGCCCGAGGCATCGCGCCATGTCCAGACCTGCGCGCGATCCCCCGCCGCCTCAACCAGCGGCAGAGCCATGGCATCGACCCTGTCGGGATCCTGCACCATCACCTCAAGCTCGTCCGCCACCCCCTCGCGGTTAAAGAAAACCTGCGCCTCGGTAAACGGCATGTAGACGCGGGTGCGGTCGATGTCATAGCGCCCGGCGGTAAAGATATAGGTGACCGGATAGGCATTGACCCGTGGCTTGGTGCCAAAGGGGGTTTTCACCCCGTCCGGGCTGATGATCCGCACCGTGTCACCCAGCGAAACACCCAGTTCACGCGCCACGCCCGATCCGATCGCGATGCCCTCGCTGAAGTCCCCGACACTGCCCTGATGGCCCTCGCCCTGCCCCACCCGCGGGATCGAGGCCAGATCCTCGGGCGCGATGCCGAACACCTCGACCCCGGCATTGCGGCTGCGGCTGTTGGCCATGACCTGCCCCTTGATCAGGGGGGCCACACGGATCACGCCCGGCACCTGCGCGACGCGCTCGGCCATCGCCTCATAGTCACCCAGCGTGCGGTCCAGAACCCCGGTCTCGGCGTCGACCTGCCCCATGCTGTAGACCGTCACATGCGCGTTCGCGCCCAGGATCGTGTCGACAAACTCGGCCCGGAACCCCGAGCGCACAGCCAATGTGGCGATCAGCGCGAACACCGCCAGCGTGATACCGATCAGGCTGATCCAGGTCATCGCGCTGACCCCGCCCTCGGCCCGCCGGGCACGCAGATAGCGCCAGGCAATCATCCACTCAAAGGCGGCAAAGGGCGCGGTCTGCGAAAGGCGCGGCTGCGTCACGGGGCAAGGTTCCTTGGGCGAAATTCAGCGCGACCTTGCGGCGTAGGCGCGGCAGGGTCAAGCCACGCACAGGGGAGTTTACGCGATGTGACGCCGATGTGACCCGTCCGGTCCGGCGTTCAATGCGCCGCCAGCACCATGCAGACCTGCGACGGATCGCGCACGCCCAGCAGAACCACCTCGCCCTCGGGCAGGCACAGGCGCAGATCGCCCTCGTCGGTGTGGCGATAGAAGATATCAGGCACGCAGCGCGTGTTGGCGTGATGCATCACGACGACCGTGCCATAGTCGCGCGAGCTGTGCGGGATCACCACCCGGCCATTCAGGTTTTCGGACACGTGCAGCGCATCGGCAAGGGCAGCATCGGGGTAATCGCAATGGGCAAACAACATCGGCGCAACTGTCCTTTCTTGGCTCCGGGTTGCCCCGGATCTGCGCGGAAAGGCGATGCCAAACTGCGCCATTATTTTGCCACAATTTGTCAGAAATCTGTGCCAAGGCACAAGACCGCATTACGAAACAATACCTTACCCTAAGCGCGACAATCCCTTTGCACCCATGGACCTGCCGCGAAACGGCCAGCACAGCATGCGCCACAGCCCCGACAGCATCATCGCACCCGCCAGAAACCCCAGCCCGGCAAACACCACCCCGGCAAAAGTCAGCGGCAGCGCGGGGCGGTAATCGCCCCAGGCGCGGGCGGCTATCTCGGCATCGGTCAGGCGCGCAGCATGATAGGCGCGCATGAACGGCCCCGCCCCGCGCAGCGCCGCCAGATCGGCCGACAGCCGCGCATGGCGGTCAAACGTCCGGGCCATGTCGGCGCGGCGACGGTCCAGAAACGCGGTGCCCGCCATCTGTTCCAGCGCCGCCTCGCGCGTCAGCCCCACCGCCTGCGCCGAGGCGTCGAAATCGGACACCACGCGCGACAGCTCGTCCACAGCCCCGCCCAGACGCTGGCTATACTGTTGGGAATATTCGGGAAACTGTGACAGGCCCATGGCACCTGCCAGCCCCCCGACCAAAGCGATGGCGCGCAGGATCATGGGCGTTCCTCTTGACTGCTCATCGCGACGATAGCGCCTCGGACAGGGCCTGATCAAGCGCGCGAAAGGCGCTGACGCTGGCCACCGGTTCGTCATAGGCGGTTGCGACCGTGACCCCGTCGGGGAACACCACCGCATAAGCGCCGGTTTTCGGCCCCAACAAAAAGGACAGCGCCCCGGCATGGCTCATCTGCATCCCCGCGTCCGTGTCGCGGTACCCCATGCCCAGCCCGTACCACGACCCGTCCGCGCGCGCGGCCACCGGCAGCGCCAGCGGGTCGGCCCCGACCCGGCCTTGCGGACCGAACCAGTGCCACAGCAGCCGCGCGTGATCCTCCATCGACATGCGCCAGCCGCCCCATCCGCCGAACGCGGCAAAGCGCGGCGACAGCGCCCCGCTGACCCCGGCAGGCTCCAGCACCCGCGCGGTGCAGGCCGCCTCGTAGGGCTGGCCGGTGCTATGCGCGATGATCGCGCCCAGCAGGGCGTAATTCTCGTTGTTATACTGGAACGTGCCGACAGTGCCGCGCTGCTTGCGGCGGTCCAGCACGATATCGGTGACATGCCCGTGGCGCGGCGTTTCCTCGTTCAGCCACAGTCGCATGCGCAATTGAGTGCCATCCGGCGCGATGCCCGCGCTGTGGGTCACAAGCTGCGCCAGCGTCGCATCCGGCGCGTCCCGGTCCAGGGCCTGCGCGATCGTCATGTCCCAGTCCAGCCGCCCCTCGTCCACCAGCGTCAGCACGCACAGCGCGGTGATCGCCTTGGAGTTCGACGCCAGATCGCGCGCGGTCGTGGCATCCTGTGACGCCATCGGCGCGCCCTCCCGCAAGACGGCAATCGCGCCGCCGTCCGCCCCCTGCCCGGTCGCCCAGTGCGCAAACGCCGCCACCGGATCGGCGGCACGGCTCTGGCCGGGCAAGGCCAGCAGGACCAGCAAGGCAGTCAGCACAGGTCGCACCATACCCACCGTCTAGCAGATCACGGCCGCGGCGTCATCCGGCGCGCAGTCGCGGGCGTTACAGCCCGCGCACCATATGCGGCGCATAGATCTGCACCAGACGGTCCACCGCCGCGTCGGGGCTCAGCTCCTCGCTCTCGCCGGTGCGGCGGCTGGTCAGCTCGACCACCCCGTTCTTCAGCCCGCGCGGACCCACCGTGATGCGCCACGGCAGGCCGATCAGATCCATCGTGGCGAACTTGCCGCCCGCCCGCTCGTCCGTGTCGTCATAGAGCGGCTCCAGCCCCTTTGCCGTCAGCGCGGCATAGAGTTCCTCGGACGCCGCATCGGCCTCCGCATCCCCCACCTTGAGGTTCACGATCCCCACATGGAACGGCGTGACACCTTCGGGCCAGATGATGCCGCGCTCGTCATGGCTGGCCTCGATGATAGCTCCCACCAGACGACTGACCCCAATCCCGTGGCTGCCCATGTGCACCGGCACCGGCTTGCCGTCCGGGCCCTGCACCGTGGCCCCCATCGGCTCGGAATACTTGGTGCCGAAATAGAAAATCTGCCCCACCTCGATGCCACGCGCGACGCGCCGGCGATCCTCGGGGATGGCGTCGAACAGCGCCGCGTCATGGGTTTCATCCGTGCGGGCATAGCGGCTGGTGAACTCCTCCAGCACCGCCTGACACTGCGCGCAGTCGCTGTAATCAATCTCGCGGTCACCGAATTTCAGCTCGGTGATCTCGGCGTCATAGAACACCTCCGACTCGCCCGTTTCCGCCAGCACCAGGAACTCATGCGTGTCATCGCCCCCGATCGGCCCACTGTCGGCGCGCATCGGGATCGCCTGCAGGCCCATCCGCTCATAGGTGCGCAGATAGGACACCAGATGGCGGTTGTAGGCGTGCAGCGCGTCCTCCTTGGTCAGGTCGAAATTGTACCCGTCCTTCATCAGGAACTCGCGCCCCCGCATCACGCCAAAGCGCGGGCGGATCTCGTCGCGGAACTTCCACTGGATGTGATACAGCGTCAGCGGCAGGTCCTTGTAGGACGCCACATGCGCGCGGAAGATGTCGGTGATCAGCTCTTCGTTGGTGGGGCCATACAGCATGTCGCGCCCGTGCCGGTCGGTGATGCGCAGCATCTCCTGCCCGTAGTCGTCATAGCGCCCGCTTTCGCGCCACAGGTCCGCCGATTGCAGCGTCGGCATCAGCATCGGGTGATGGCCCGCGCGCATCTGTTCCTCGTGCACGATGTTTTCCAGCTTGCGCAGCACCTTGAAGCCCAGCGGCAGCCAGGAATAGATGCCCGAGGTGGCCTGCTTCATCATCCCCGCGCGCAGCATCAGCCGGTGCGACACGATCTGCGCCTCGGCGGGGTTTTCTTTGAGAACCGGCAGGAAATAACGGGTCAGGCGCATGGCGTCTCCTCGGATGGCTTTGCGGCTTCCCTAGCGCGGCACGGGATCAAGCGCAACGGGCGTGTCAGCCCGCAGCGCCCTGCCGCCACGCCGCGCCCAAGGGCAAACCACCGCCGCCCCTTCCCGCGCATAGCACCCGCCCCGCACGCCTCCCCTCCCCTTCGTGGCGAGAGGTCGGGGCTGGGGGGCATGGCAGGCTGCGGCCTTGCATCCGCCCCCCGATCCCGCAAAGGTTGCGGACGGGTAGGTATGGGTGCGCCGGATGGATCAGATCACGATAACACTGCCACTGACCGAGCGGGGATTGTGGGTGATCCTGTCCGCCATCGGTCTGGCGGCGGCGACAGGACTGGTCTGGCTTACTCTGTCCGAGCAGGATCGCAAGACCTCGCGCACCCCGCTGTCGTGGCTCATCGCCTTCGGCTGGGTGCTGCTGCCGCTCTGGCTGGCGATCTTCTGCGCGACCCTGTGGCAGGTCTGGGGGTTACTGACCGGCGCGGGCAGCATCCTGACCGGCCCCGGCAGCCTCGGCGCAGGCGCGCTGATCGCCGCCCTGCTGGGCGCCCCCTTCGTGATCTGGGGCACGGTGCTGAGACAGCGCACCGTCGATTTCCAGAAAGAGGGCCACATCACCGACCGGATAAACAAGGCAGTGGAACAGTTGGGGGCGGAAAAGACGGTCAAGAAACTGGTCGATGGCCAGTCGCAGGAAACCACAGAACCCAACATCGAGGTCCGCATCGGCGCGATCCTGTCGCTGGAACGCATCGCACAGGACAGCACCCGCTATGACAAGGGCCGCGATCATGTGCGGGTGATGGAAATCCTCTGCGCCTATGTGCGCGGGAACTCCAACGCCATCCCGCCACAGGATTACCCCGAGCCTGACTGGGAACCGCTGAAGGACGACGCGACCGAGGAAGAGCGCAGGACGCATCTGGAAAAGCGGCAAGAGAGATTTGGCAGTATACTTTTGGGCACTTCGAAAAATTGCTGTGGCCGGGCCGCTGGGATAGAAAGCAGAGGGCATGAGGTTTCTGGGGTGTGACGATGGCGC
>NZ_JBHUDD010000047.1:0-87850 GCF_042677865.1 Lacimonas salitolerans
CGTTCTCATCCTGATTGACGCTGGATTCTCAGCCTGTTTGTCGCGCGGCAGTGGGCCAGCCGTTCGGAACTGTGTGGCAGTTTGTGTGGCAGTTTCTGAGAGGGACAACAAAAAACCCTCGAAAACCGATGTTTTCAAGGGTTTTTGGGGTTGACTTTGGTGCCCAGGAGAGGACTCGAACCTCCACGGCCTTGCGGCCACTGGCACCTGAAGCCAGCGCGTCTACCATTCCGCCACCTGGGCAGGTGTCGTGAGGAGGGCGTTTAGACTCGCGCCGCCGCACTGTCAACGGCGATTCTGGGGATTTCTTTCAATCTGCCCTATCGTCTTGTTCCGCGTCGTTTATGGCGCTACTTACCATACAGATTTCATGTGCCGGAGGCAAAGATGTCGAAACTTGTCACCATCTATGGCGGCTCGGGGTTCGTGGGGCGCTATATCGCCCGGCGGCTGGCCAATGCGGGCTGGCGCGTGCGTGTGGCGGTGCGCCGTCCCAACGAAGCGATGCATGTCAAACCCTACGGCACGCCGGGGCAGGTCGAGCCTGTGTTCTGCAACATCCGCGACGATGCCAGCGTGCGGGCGGTCCTGCAGGGGTCCGATGCGGTCGTGAACTGCGTGGGCACGTTCGATGCCGGCGGCAAGAACAATTTCGACGCGGTGCAGGATCAGGGGGCCACGCGCATCGCCCGCATCGCCGCCGAAGAGGGCGTTGCCCGGATGGTGCATATCTCGGCGATCGGTGCGGATGCCGAAGCCCCCAGCCGCTATGGCCGGACCAAGGCGGCGGGCGAGGCGGGTGTGCTGAAACACATGCCGGGTGCCCTGATCCTGCGTCCGTCGGTCGTCTTCGGGGCCGAGGATGCGTTTTTCAACCGGTTTGCGAAAATGGCGACCTCGACACCGGTTTTGCCGCTCGTCGGGGCGGGCACAAGGTTCCAGCCCGTCTATGTCGACGACGTGGCCGCAGCAGCCGTCATGGGCGTCGAAGGGCAGGCCAGCGGCGTCTATGAACTGGGTGGGCCGGACGTGCGCAGCTTTCGCGAGCTGATGCAGGAAATGCTTGGCGTGATCCAGCGCCGCAAGCTGATCGTGAACATGCCCTTCTGGGTGGCGGGGCTGATGGCGTTCGGGCTGGACATGCTGCAATCGCTGACCGGCGGTTTGCTCCACAACAGCATGATCACCCGCGATCAGGTCAAAAGTCTGCGGGTGGACAATGTCGTGTCCAAGGACGCCAGGGGCTTTGCCGATCTGGGTATCTCGCCGATGGCCACCGAGGCTGTCTTGCCCGAGTATCTGTGGCCTTTTCGCCAGTCCGGGCAATACGCGGCGATCAAGAAATCGGCGGGGAACCTGCGGGGCTGATCAGGTGTACCCGATCCACAGAAGCACCATACCCAGCACGACGCGGTAGATCACGTAGGGCGTAAAGCTGACCGCACGCAACAGGCGCATCATCAGCGCCAGTGCCAACAGCGCTGCGACAAAGGCAAAGACCGCAGCGATCGCGCCATCGCGGGCGGCCTGAACATCGGCGGTTGCAGCGACCTCGACCCCCAGGACCATGCCGCTGGCGATGATCACAGGGATCGACATCAGCATGGCGATCTTGGCGCCGTCGTGCCGGTCATATCCCAGCATCCGTGCCGCCGTGATCGTGATGCCCGAACGCGAGACTCCGGGGATCAGCGCAACCGCCTGCCACAGGCCCATCCTGACGGCGTCGGACATGGTCCAGTCGGCCTGCGTCTTTGCGGTCGTGCCGCGCTGATCGGCCCAGTACAGCAGCAGCCCGAACAGCAGCATGGTCCAGCCGATCACCGTGACGCTGCGCATGGCGTCGTCCAGCCCGGTCAGCTTCAGCAGCAGGCCGAAGATCACCGCCGGGATCGTCGCCACGATCAGCAACAGGGCCAGCCGCGCGCCCGGCGTGTCGGCGCGGCCTGTCAGCAGCCTTGGCAGCCCTGCCAGCGCGCCGCGCACGTCGGGCCAGAAATACAGGATCACCGCCAGCAAGGTGCCAAGATGGACGGCCACGTCGATCGCCTGTCCCTGATCCGCCAGTCCAGTGAGATTCGGCAACAGGATCAGGTGCCCGGACGAGGAAATCGGCAAAAACTCGGTGATGCCCTGCACGACGGCGACAAGAAAGATGTGAAACAGGGTCATTGCTGCGGTCCCGCGTTTGGTTGACCTTTGCTAACGACCCTTGAAACAAAGGGAAAGCCCACTTATAGGTCCGTATCGGACATAAATCAGACCGTTTTCATGTCGCGCGGCAGCGCGTCGCACAAAAAAAGTGTAAAATAGGTCAGCATGTGTGACTTTTATTTCATTTCGAACTGAAATATACCATCGCGACTGAATGGAATCTTAGCGGAGGCTTTCCCTTGGCCCAGCAACCGATGTTGAAATTTACGTCCATCCCCCGCGACATGCCCGAAAAGCGTGCCGCAGAAGAGCGCAGGACTGATTTCCACGAGATTTACGCCGAGTACGCTGCCGCCAAGGCCGCCGAGCAATCTGCGCGGTGCAGCCAGTGTGGCGTGCCCTATTGCCAGTCGCATTGCCCGCTGCACAACAACATCCCCGACTGGCTGAAACTGACGGCGACGGGCCGTCTGCAAGAGGCGTATGAACTGAGCCAGGCTACCAACACCTTCCCCGAGATCTGTGGCCGCATCTGCCCGCAGGATCGCCTGTGCGAAGGCAATTGCGTGATCGAGCAGTCGGGCCACGGCACCGTGACCATCGGTGCGGTCGAGAAATACATCACCGACACCGCTTGGGACAAAGGCTGGGTCAAGCCGATCAGCCCCGCGCAGGAGCGCCCCGAGAGCGTGGGCATCATCGGGGCCGGTCCCGGCGGGCTGGCGGCGGCGGATGTGCTGCGCCGTGCCGGCGTGCAGGTCACGGTCTATGACCGCTATGACCGCGCGGGCGGGTTGATGACCTATGGCATCCCCGGCTTCAAGCTGGAGAAGGACGTGGTGATGCGCCGCAACGACCAGTTGGTTCAGGGCGGTGTTACCTTTGTGCTCAACTGCAACGTGGGCGAGGATATCGGTTTCGACGAAATCCGCGCGAAACATGATGCCGTGTTGATTGCAACGGGTGTGTATCAAAGCCGCGATCTGGGTGGACCGGGGGCCGGGGCAGAAGGCATCGTCAAGGCGCTGGACTATCTGACCGCATCCAACAGGGCCGCCAATTTCGGCGATTCCGTGCCGGAGTTCGAAAGCGGCGCCCTGAATGCGGCCGGCAAGAAGGTCGTCGTGATCGGCGGTGGCGACACCGCGATGGATTGCGTGCGCACGGCCATCCGGCAGGGTGCGACCAGCGTCAAATGCCTGTATCGCCGCGACCGGGCCAACATGCCCGGGTCGCAGCGCGAGGTGCAGAACGCCGAGGAAGAAGGCGTTGTCTTTGAATGGCTGACCGCGCCCAAGGGATTTACCGAAGCCGATGGTCAGGTCGCGGGCGTGCTGGTGCAGAAGATGCGGCTGGGCCAGCCGGATGCCACGGGGCGCCAGTCTCCTGAGCCTATCGAGGGCGCGGATTACGTCGAAGAGGCCGATCTGGTGATCAAGGCGCTGGGCTTCGAGCCTGAGGATCTGCCGAAGCTCTGGGGCGTCGATGGGCTGGAAGTGACCCGCTGGGGCACGGTCAAGGCCGAGTTCACCACCGGACAGACCGCGCTGGACGGCGTGTTTGCCGTGGGCGACATCGTGCGCGGCGCGTCACTGGTTGTCTGGGCGATCCGCGACGGGCGCGATGCGTCGCAGGCCATTCTGGACCACCTGAACCAATCTGCCGCCGTGGCCGCCGAATAGGCAAAAACGGCGATACACAAACCATGCAAATCCCATGCACATGTCATGCGTGGGCAGATCGCAAGGCCGGACAGGCACATGTCAGCAAGACTGACATAACCGAGGAGAGGGCGAGATGATGAGGCACACCCGCTTGGCCGCCGGTCTGGCAGCGCCGGGTCTGATGGTCGCTTCGGTTCCGGCAGTGGCGCAGGAGTCGCCCTATGCCGGGATGGACGCGCGCGAGATTGCCAGCCTGTCGCAGGCGGATGTCGACGCCATTCTGGCCGGTCAGGGCTGGGGGCTGGCGCTGCCGGCCGAACTGGGTGGCTATCCCGGCCCGCTGCATGTGCTGGAACTGGCCGATGCGTTGGAGCTGTCCGATGCGCAGCGTGCCGAGGTGCAGGCTGTTTACGACGCCATGAAGGTCGAGGCGCAGACCGCGGGCCGCGCCTATGTCGAGGCAGAAGCGATGCTGAGTCACATGTTCAAGGCCGGGCACGCGTCGCCACAACGGCTGGAAATGATGCTGGGGCAATCTGCCGATGCGCTGGCCGATCTGCGGGCGGTGCATCTGCGGGCGCACCTAGAGGTGACTCCGGTCCTGAGTGACGCACAGAAAGAAGTTTATGCGCGCGAGCGCGGGTATGGCGGGGGGCATGGCGACGCTGATCACAGCGGCCATGCCAACCACTGAACAGGAGGTCAGACAATGACAAGATTTGATGCCGATTGGGCGCGCCGCGAAGACGCCAAGCGCAAGTGGATGGCCGAGAACGGCCTGTATTCCGAGGCAGAGGAAAAGGCCAGCTGTGGCGTCGGTCTGGCCGTGTCGATCGATGGCAAGCCCAGCCGCAAGGTGGTCGAGAACGGGATCAACGCGCTGAAAGCGATCTGGCACCGCGGCGCGGTGGATGCCGATGGAAAGACCGGCGATGGCGCGGGCATCCATCTGCAGATCCCCGTCGCGTTCTTTTATGACCAGATCGAGCGGACCGGCCACACCCCCCGCAAGGACGAGCTGATGGCGGTGGGGCAGGTGTTTCTGCCGCGCACCAACTTTGGCGCGCAGGAGACCTGCCGGACCATCGTGGAAACCGAAGTGCTGCGCATGGGCTATTACATCTATGGCTGGCGGCATGTTCCGGTGAACATCAGCGTTCTTGGGGAAAAGGCTAACGCCACCCGCCCCGAGATCGAGCAGATCCTGATCTCGAACACCAAAGGCACGGATGAAGAGACGTTCGAGCGCGAACTGTACGTGATCCGACGCCGGATCGAAAAGGCCGCTGCGGCGGCGGGCATCGGCAACCTGTATCTGGCGTCGCTGTCGTGCCGGTCGATCATCTACAAGGGGATGATGCTGGCCGAGCAGGTGTCCGAGTTCTATCCCGACCTGCAAGACGAGCGGTTCGTGTCGGCCTTTGCGATCTATCACCAGCGGTACAGCACCAACACGTTCCCGCAGTGGTGGCTGGCCCAGCCGTTCCGCATGCTGGCCCATAACGGCGAGATCAACACGCTGAAGGGCAACACCAACTGGATGAAAAGCCACGAAATCCGCATGGCCAGCGCCGCGTTCGGTGACATGGCCGAGGATATCAAGCCGATCATCCAACCCGGAAGCTCGGATTCCGCCGCGCTGGATTCGGTGTTCGAGGTGCTGGTGCGGGCGGGGCGGAATGCGCCCATGGCCAAGACCATGCTGATCCCCGAAAGCTGGTCCAAGCAGGCGGTGGAACTGCCGCAGGCGTGGATCGACATGTATTCCTACTGCAACAGCGTGATGGAGCCGTGGGACGGCCCCGCGGCGCTGGCGATGACCGATGGCCGCTGGGTCTGTGCCGGGCTGGACCGCAACGGGCTGCGGCCCATGCGCTATGTCATCACCGGCGACGGGATGCTGATTGCGGGCTCCGAGGCCGGGATGGTTCCGGTGGACGAGGCGACGGTCAAGGAAAAGGGCGCGCTGGGGCCGGGGCAGATCCTGGCCGTGGATATGGCCGAGGGCGCGCTTTATCACGACACCGAGATCAAGGACAAACTGGCCGCAAGCCAGCCCTTTGGCGAATGGGTCGGCAAGATTGTCGAACTGGATGACGAACTGGCCAAGGTGACGGAAAAGCCGCTGTTCCGGGGCGATGACCTGCGCCGCCGCCAGATCGCGGCGGGCTATACCATCGAGGAACTGGAGCAGATCCTGTCGCCCATGGTCGAGGACGCCAAGGAGGCGCTGGCCTCGATGGGGGATGACACGCCCAGTGCGGTGCTGTCCAAGCAGTATCGCCCGCTGTCGCATTTCTTTCGGCAAAATTTCAGTCAGGTGACGAATCCACCGATCGACTCCTTGCGTGAATTCCGGGTGATGAGCCTGAAGACGCGGTTCGGCAACCTGAAGAACGTGCTGGACGAAAGCAGCAGCCAGACCGAGATCATCGTGCTGGACAGCCCGTTTCTGGGCAACGCGCAATGGGATCGGGTGCGGCAGGCGTTCAATGCCGACATGATGGAGATCGACTGTACCTTTGCCAGCGGGCCGAATGCCTTGCAGGCGGTGCTGGAGCGTATCCGCGCCGAAGCCGAGGATGCCGTGCGCAGCGGTGCGGGCCATCTGGTGCTGACCGATCAGCATCAGGGCACCGACCGCGTGGCGATGCCGATGATCCTGGCGACAAGTGCGGTGCATTCGCATCTGACGCGCAAGGGCTTGCGGACCTTTTGCAGTCTGAATGTGCGATCGGCCGAATGTATCGACCCGCATTACTTTGCCGTGCTGATCGGCTGCGGGGCCACCACGGTCAACGCCTATCTGGCCGAGGATTCCATCGCCGACCGGATCGACCGGGGCCTGCTGGACGGGCCGCTGACCGAGGCCATGGCGCGCTATCGCGAGGCGATTGATCAGGGTCTGTTGAAAATCATGGCCAAGATGGGGATTTCTGTCGTGTCCTCCTATCGTGGCGGGCTGAATTTCGAGGCCGTAGGCCTGAGCCGTGCGATGTGCGCCGAGTTCTTCCCCGGCATGACCAGCCGGATCAGCGGCATCGGGGTCAGCGGTATCCAGAAGAAGGCCGAAGAGGTGCACGCGCGCGGCTGGCTGTCGGATGCGGTGATGCCGATCGGTGGCTTCTACAAGGCGCGCAAGTCCGGCGAGACGCATGCCTGGGGTGCGCAGTCGATGCACATGATGCAGATGGCCTGCAACAAGGCCAGCTATCAAATGTGGAAGCAGTATTCGGCCAAGATGCAGAGCAACCCGCCGATCCACCTGCGCGATCTGCTGGCGATCAAGCCGCTGGGCGATGCGATTCCGCTGGAAGAGGTGGAGAGCATCACCAGCATCCGCAAGCGGTTCGTCACCCCGGGGATGAGCCTTGGCGCGCTGTCGCCCGAGGCGCACAAGACGCTGAACGTGGCGATGAACCGGATCGGGGCCAAGTCGGACAGCGGCGAAGGTGGCGAAGACCCGGCGCATTTCGTGCCCGAGCCGAATGGCGACAACCCGTCGGCCAAGATCAAGCAGGTGGCGTCGGGGCGCTTTGGCGTGACCGCCGAATACCTGAACCAGTGCGAAGAGCTGGAGATCAAGGTGGCGCAGGGGGCCAAGCCCGGCGAGGGTGGGCAGTTGCCCGGCATGAAGGTCACCGACCTGATCGCGCGGCTGCGCCATTCGACCAAGGGTGTCACGCTGATCTCCCCTCCGCCGCATCACGACATCTACAGCATCGAGGATCTGGCACAGCTGATCTATGACCTGAAGCAGATCAACCCGCGCTGCAAGGTGACGGTCAAGCTGGTGGCCAGCAGCGGTGTCGGCACGATTGCCGCCGGTGTGGCCAAGGCCAAGGCGGATATCATCCTGATCTCGGGGCACAATGGTGGCACCGGGGCCAGCCCGGCGACCAGCATCAAATATGCCGGTCTGCCGTGGGAAATGGGCCTGACCGAGGCGCATCAGGTTCTGAGCATGAACAACCTGCGCGACCGGATCACCCTGCGCACCGATGGCGGCCTGCGCACCGGGCGCGACATTGTCATGGCCGCAATGCTGGGCGCCGAGGAGTATGGCATCGGCACCGCCGCCCTGATCGCGATGGGCTGCATCATGGTGCGCCAGTGCCAGAGCAATACCTGCCCCGTGGGCGTCTGCACGCAGGACGAAGACCTGCGCGCCAAGTTCACCGGAAACGCCGACAAGGTGGTGAACCTGATCACCTTCTACGCGCAGGAGGTGCGCGAGATTCTGGCCAGCATCGGCGCGCGCAGTCTGGATGACGTGATCGGCCGGGCCGACCTGCTGACGCAGGTCAGCCGGGGGTCGGCGCATCTGGATGATCTGGATCTGAACCCGATGCTGATCACCGTCGATGGGGCGGCCGACATCGTCTATGACCGCAACAAGCCGCGCAACGAGGTGCTGGATACGCTGGACGCCGAAATCGTGCGCGATGCCGCGCGATTCCTTGAGGATGGCGAGAAGATGCAGCTGCAATATGCGGTGCAGAATACCCATCGCAGCGTCGGCACGCGGGTCAGCAGCCATATCGTGCGGCGGTTCGGGATGCGCAATTCGCTGCAACCCGATCACCTGATCGTCAAGCTGAACGGCAGCGCCGGGCAGTCGTTGGGCGCGTTCCTGGCACCGGGCCTGAAGATCGAGGTGTCGGGCGATGCCAACGATTACGTCGGCAAGGGCCTGTCGGGCGGAATCATCGTGGTGCGCCCGCCGATGGCCAGCCCGCTGGTCGCCAGCGAGAACACGATCATCGGCAATACGGTTCTGTATGGGGCCACGGCGGGCTATCTGTTTGCCGCCGGCCGCGCGGGCGAGCGGTTCGCCGTGCGCAACTCGGGCGCGTCGGTTGTGGTCGAGGGCTGCGGCAGCAACGGTTGCGAATACATGACCGGTGGTGTGGCGGTGATCCTGGGCCAGATCGGGGCCAACTTTGGCGCCGGCATGACCGGTGGCATGGCCTATCTCTACGATCCCAAAGGTGCTTCTGCGCCGCTGATGAACAAGGAAACGCTGGTGACCTGTCCTGTCACGGTCGAGCACTGGCAGGCGCAGCTCAAAGGGCTGATCGAGCAGCATCTGGCGGAAACCGGCAGCCGCAAGGCCGCCGATATCCTGCAGCACTGGGAGGCCGAGCGCGGCAATTTCGTGCAGGTCTGTCCCAAGGAGATGCTGAACAAGATTCCGCATCCCCTGATGCTGGAGCAGGGCGCGATCCCGGCGGAGTGACCGATGCGAAGGGCGGGTGCATGGCATCCGCCCTTTTGCATTTTGCGCAAACGGCGCTTTGCACAGCACACGAGCCTGCCGTATATCTGCGGCCATGGCGCGGGCAAAATCATCCAGAAAGACCAAGGCGAGGGATACGAGCCTGAGGGCCGCGTTTCGCGATGCGCGTCCGCGTCCGGTGCGTTGGCTGCTGCGCTGGTCCTTGCGCGCCGTTCTGCTGGCGGCGGTTCTGGCCGGGTTGTGGGTGCTGGCCTACAAGGTGATCAACCCGCCGACCACGCCCTATATCATGCAGGAAACCCGCCGGCTGGGCGCGGTCGACCGGATCTGGGTGCCGATGGGGTCGATCGCGCCGGTGATGGCGCGCAGCGCCGTGGCGGCCGAGGATGCCAATTTCTGCCTGCATTGGGGGTTCGACATGGTCGCGATCCGTGCCGCGCTGGAGGATGGGGCGGTGCGCGGGGCCTCGACCATCTCTCAGCAGGTGGTCAAGAACGCCTTTCTGTGGCAGGGCCGCAACTGGTCGCGCAAGGCGCTGGAGGGCATCCTGACCCCGGTGGTCGAGGCCACATGGTCCAAGCGCCGGATACTGGAAGTTTATCTCAACATCATCGAGTTCGACGAAGGCGTGTTCGGCATCGAGGCCGCGGCGCGGCATTATTTTGACGTCGGCCCCGAGGCGCTGAGCGCGGTGCAGGCGGCGCGGCTGGCCGCGGTGCTGCCCAACCCCAAGGCGCGCGATGCCGCGCAGCCGACGCCGAACCTGCGCCGCCGCGCCGCCGGCATCATGGACGGGGCGGAGACGATCCGCCGGGATGGGCGGGCTGCCTGTTTCGAGGATTGAAATTCCCTGTCCCAGCGTGCATGCAGGGATACGTTTTCACCGCATGACTGAATGAGACCGCCCCGATGGCCCGATTGTATCACGTTCCCCTTTCGCCTTATTGCCGCAAGGTGCGGCTGGTTCTGGCCGAGAAGAAGATCGAGTGCGAGCTGGTCGAGGAACGCTATTGGGAGCAGAGCCCGGATTTCCTGCGCCGCAATCCTGCCGGCAAGGTGCCGGTGCTGAAGATCGACGGCAAGACCATGTCGGAAAGCACGCCGATCTGCGAATGGCTGGACGAGGTCTATCCGCAGCCCGCACTGATCCCGCGCGACACCGATGCGCGCTATGAGGTGCGGCGGCTGGTGGCGTGGTTCGACGACAAGTTCCATTCGGAAGTGACCAGCAAGCTGGTCTATGAGCGGGTGAACAAGAAGGTGATGAAGCTGGGCTTTCCCGACAGCGGCAACGTGAAATCCGGGGCGCGGGCGGTGAAGTACCATCTGGATTACATGGCGTGGCTGCTGGACCGGCGGCGCTGGCTGGCGGGGGATGTGATGACGCTGGCGGATTTCGCTGCTGCCGCGCATCTGTCGTCGCTGGATTACATCAGCGATGTTGACTGGAACCGCAGTGACGTGGTCAAGGACTGGTACGCCAAGATCAAGTCGCGCCCGGCCTTCCGCAGCATCCTGGCCGACCAGGTGCCAGGGTTCCCGCCGCCGCCACACTATGCCGATCTGGATTTCTGAGGCGGTTGCGCGGGCTGTCGCCCGCGCCAAGGCAGGGGGGCGTTGCCCCCCCGTCGCTGCGCGACTCCCCCCAGGATATTTGGGGAGAGAGGAAACATGAAGGATGATCTGAAAACCCGGTTGGTGGCGCAGGCGCGCGCGGAAGGGTTCGATCTGACGCGGGTGTGCCGACCGGATGCGGTGGGACATGTGCCCGCGCGGTTGGCCGAGTTTCTGGCCAAAGGCTATCACGGGCAGATGGCGTGGCTGGCGGACCGGGCCGCGTGGAGGGGCGATCCGGCGGCGCTGTGGCCCGAGGCGCGATCGGTGATCGTGCTGGGCGAGAGCTACACGCCTGACGATGATCCGATGGCC
Source organism: Lacimonas salitolerans (assembly GCF_042677865.1). Taxonomy (NCBI): domain Bacteria; kingdom Pseudomonadati; phylum Pseudomonadota; class Alphaproteobacteria; order Rhodobacterales; family Paracoccaceae; genus Lacimonas; species Lacimonas salitolerans. The sequence continues at coordinate 10,987 of NZ_JBHUDD010000047.1, forward strand.
GGGCTGGCACGGCGGGATCGGGGGGTGATCTCGGTCTATGCGCGGGGGAGCGATTATCACGACCTGGTCAAGAAGCGGCTGAAGCGGCTGGCGCGGTGGCTGATCGCCGAGGCAGGCGGCGAGGTGAAGGTGTTCGTGGACACGGCACCGGTGCCCGAAAAGCCGCTGGGGCAGGCGGCGGGGCTGGGGTGGCAGGGCAAGCATACCAACCTGGTCAGCCGCGATCTGGGCAGCTGGTTCTTTATCGGGTCGGTCTTTACCACGCTGGAGATTTCCCCGGACGCGCCCGAGACGGATCATTGCGGGTCGTGTCGGGCCTGCCTGGATGTCTGTCCGACCGATGCCTTTCCGGCCCCTTACCAGCTGGACGCGCGGCGCTGCATTTCCTATCTGACGATCGAGCACAAGGGGCCGGTGGCGCCCGAGTTGCGCGCGAAGATGGGCAACCGGATCTATGGCTGTGACGACTGCCTGGCGGTCTGCCCCTGGAACAAGTTTGCCGCCGAGGCGCGCGAAATCCGCTATGCCGCGCGCGACGGCATGGTGGAGCCTGCGCTGGCCGAGCTGGCGGCGCTGGATGACGCGGCGTTCCGGCAGCGGTTTTCCGGCAGCCCGATCAAGCGGATCGGCCGCGACAGGTTCGTGCGCAACGTGCTGTATGCCATCGGCAATTCCGGCGACCTGGCGTTGCGGGCCGTGGCGCAGGGGCTGGTGGATGATGCTGACCCTACGGTGGCGGATGCGGCGCGCTGGGCAGCCGCGCGACTGGCCTAGCCTGTCGGTTCGACCACGCCGACGATCGGCCCCATGCGAAAGCCGGGGTCCGAGCGGTTCATCCCCGGCGCGTGCAGGCGCGAGATGTTGCCATCGAAATACAGCGCGTTGGGTGTGCCAAGGCCATCGCGGAACAGGCGTCCGAACTCGTGAAAGGTGACCGCCGCGTCGGACATCACGAAATGCGCGGTGCGGCCATCGGCGCTGGTGCCCACGCCGTTGCGGACATAGCGCGAGGTGCTGTCGGGCAGAAAGCGCGGGTGCAGCGCGCCGTCGATCACCAGCATCGGGCCGGATTGGGTGGCATGGCGGCAGGCGGGGCTGCGGGCGACAAAGTCCTCGGTCTCGATCACGTCGGCGCGGCCCTGCGCGATGCAAAACACGCCGTTGGGCAGCAGTCCGAAATTTCCCGGCCCGGCGGCGGTGACGACGCGCATCTGTTCCTGACCGTCCTCGACATAATGGCCCACCGGGCTGCGGTCGCTGTGATACATCCCGGCGTTCATCGCAAAGGCCAGTCGCAGCCCCTGACCGGCCAGCGCCCGGTCCAGTGCGTTGAAATGGCTGTAGGGTGTGCCGTCCGGCGCGGTCAGGAACAGGCGCAGATCCTGCGCGCCCGTATCGACGGTGCAGACCGTGTAGCGTTTGCCATCATGCTCGACCGGGCGGCATTCGACAGCGTGGGCCGTGGTTGCGGCGAACAGCGCCAGCGCGCCGAACAAGGCCGCGCGCAGGCTCATGGCTCGTCCGGGGTGTCGGTGTCGGGCTCGATATCGCGGCGCACGTTGTCTTGCGAGAACAGGCGGCGGGTTTCATCCAGCCGGTCGAATGTCTCGTCCAGCTGGAACCGCAGGTCGGGGGTGTATTTCAGCCCGACCTTCTTGCCGATCATGCGCTGCAACTCGCCCTTGTTGCGGGCCAGCAGTTTCAGCGTATCCTCGGACCCGTTGCCGCCCAGGGGCAGCACATAGGCGGTGGCGATGCGCAGGTCGGGTGAGGTTGTCACCTCGCCCACGGTGATCGACAGCCGGTTCAGCTCGGGGTCGTGGATATCGCCGCGCGCCAGCACCTCGGAGAGCGAGCGTCGGATCACCTCGCCCACGCGCAACTGGCGTTGGCTGGGGCCGGGACCATCATTGAATTTGTTCTTTGCCATGCACAGGCATTTAAGGGTTTGCCTTGGCTTTGCCAATGGGGGCTGCTTTGTTAAGGCTGCGCGAAATCATAGGAGCACTGGAAATGACAGATCTGCCGGGAATCGTGGTGACTGGGGCGTCGGGGCGCATGGGCCAGATGCTGATCCGCACTGTGCTGGACAGCCCGCGTGCGCGGCTGGTGGGCGTCGTGGAGCGGGCAGGCCATGACTGGGTCGGTCAGGACGTGGGCGTGGCGATGGGCGGCGCGCCCGTGGATCTGCATGTGACCGATGACGCGCTTGAGGCGTTTTCGCGCGCGCAGGCGGTGATTGATTTCACCGCGCCAGCCGCGACGGTGGAATTTGCAGGCATCGCGGCGCAGGCGCGGGCGGTGCATGTGATCGGCACGACCGGGCTGTCCGAGGACGATCTGGCCGCGATCGCGGCGGCGGCGCGCCATGCGGTGGTGGTGCGGGCCGGCAACATGAGCCTGGGCGTCAACCTGCTGGTGCAGCTGACGAAAAAGGTGGCTGCCGCGCTGGACGAGGATTTCGACATCGAGGTGATCGAGGCACATCACCGCCACAAGGTCGATGCGCCCTCGGGCACCGCGCTGATGCTGGGGCAGGCGGCGGCGGATGGGCGCGGCGTGTCGCTGGACGCTGTCAGCGACCGGGCCCGCGACGGCATGACGGGCGCGCGCAAGCGTGGCGATATCGGGTTTCACGCCATTCGCGGTGGGGACATCGTGGGCGAGCATGACGTCCTGTTCGCCGCCGAGGGCGAGCGGATCGTGCTGCGCCATGTGGCCACGGATCGCGCCGTGTTCGCGCGTGGCGCGCTGAAGGCGGCGTTGTGGGGGCAGGACAAGAAGCCCGGCGAATATGACATGGTGGATGTTCTGGGGCTGTAGCGCCGGGGAAAAGGGTGATCCGGAGGACGTGGTTTAACGTATCTTTCACGAGTTTCGCAAAGGATACGCGCCATGATCAGGATGATTTCCATATGTATCGGGCTGCTGCTGGCGGTCCCCGCCTGGGCCGAAGAGTTCCAGACCGTTCGTGACAGGGGCACGTTCCTGTCCATCGTGCAGGACAGGAATCTGAACATTCCGTTCTGGGGAATCAGGTTGGAGGTTCAGCCGGATGGCAGGATCAGGGGCGAGGCGCTGGGGCGTCCGGTATCGGGCATGTGGCAGTGGCAGGGCGATTACTTCTGCCGTGACCTTATGTGGGGCGAGCGTGATCTGGGTGCAAATTGCCAGGAGGTGAAGGTGCAGGGGCAAACCGTGCGCTTTACCTCGGACAGGGGTGAGGGGCGGTTCGCCGACCTGACCCTGCGCTGACGCCGGTCGCGATCAGAAATCGATCGCGATGCCCTTTTTCTCCCAATCGCCATAGCGCACAGGCTCGGGGCCATCGCGGCCTCCTAGCTCCTTGGGCATGGCGCTTGCCTCGGCTTCGGCCTTCTTGCGGCGCTCGGCGGCTTCGGCCAGGGCGCGCAGGGCGGCGGGGGGCAGGTCGGGATCGGTATCGGACATGACGGGTTCCTTTGGCTCTGTGCCCTTGATATACGCCGCAGGCCCCGCACAACAAGGTTGCCCTGATGTCCCAAGCTTCACCCGCCCGCCGCAGTGCCGTTTTCCTGCTGGATCAGATACTGGGCGAGGGGCGGCTGATGGCCGAACTGCCCGGCGCGCTGGAGCGGCTGGACCCTGCCGACCGTGCGCGCGCGCAGCGTCTGGCGCTGGATACCCTGCGGGGGATGGAGCGGGCCGATCGTCTGCTGGAGCCGCATCTGCGCAAGAACCCGCCGCTGCATGTGCGCAACATCCTGCGACTGGCCACGGACGAGATGTGCCGGGGCGGCGATGCGCATGGGGTGGTGAATGACGCGGTGGCGCTGACGGCGGCTGACAAGCGCGGCCAGCACATGAAGGGCATGGTCAATGCCGTGCTGCGCAAGATGGCCGATGCGGGGCCGGACTGGCAGAAGATTCGGGTGCCGCGCCTGCCGGAATGGTTGCGCGAACCGCTGGTTATGGCCTGGGGCGCGCAAGGCGTGACCGCGATGGAGGCGGCGCATTTCGCCGGTGCGGCGCTGGACATCACGGTAAAGGAGGACGCGCCTGGCTGGGCCGCGCGGCTGGGCGGCGTGGTGCTGCCAACGGGGTCGGTGCGACTTGCTGCGGCCGGGCAGGTGTCAGCCCTGCCGGGATTTGCCGAGGGCGCATGGTGGGTTCAGGATGCGGCCGCGGCCATTCCCGCGCGGCTGCTGGATGCGCAACCCGGCGAGGCGGTGCTGGACATGTGTGCGGCACCGGGTGGCAAGACCTTGCAGATGGCCGCCGCCGGTGCCGATGTGACCGCACTCGATATCTCCGAAGGCCGGTTGGCGCGGGTGCACGAGAATTTGGCGCGCACCGGATTGCGTGCGCAGGTGGTTGCAGGCGACGCGATGGCGCATGAGGACCAGTATGACGCGATCCTGCTGGATGCGCCCTGTTCGGCCACGGGCACGATTCGCCGCCACCCCGACCTGCCCCATGCCAAGGACGGTGCCGAGTTCGGCGCGTTGATCGACATGCAGGCGGCGATGCTGGATCATGCCCTGACGCTGTTGAAACCGGGCGGACGGCTGGTGTTCTGCACCTGCTCGCTGCTGCCGGACGAGGGCGAATGCCAGATCGACGAGGCGCTGGCGCGTTACCCCGGGCTGCGCGTGGATCGCGCGGCGCTGGACCGTCCGGGGCTTGATCCGGCGTGGCAGACCGAAGAGGGCGGATTGCGCCTGCGCCCGGATTACTGGCCCGATCTGGGCGGGATGGACGGCTTTTACATGGCGATGCTGCGGAAGGACCCGTGAAACGGCGTGCCGGGCCGACGCCATCTGACCCATTGCACAAATCTTGTGCGCGCGTCCGCCTGGCGGCGCATTTTGGTCGATCCGTAAATTTTACCGATTGATAAAAAATAGAATCGTGGAATACTCGCTCTCAACAAAGGCACCGAAAAGGCACCAACAGGAGAGACGGGATGGCAGCCAACGCGCTTACTCCCGGTATCGTCGCGGGGCGTCTGGCCCCCGCCGACTATGCCGAGCATTTTACCGACCTGCACCCAAGGCTGAGTGATCACGAGGCGCTTGTCGCCGCGGATCGCTGCTATTTCTGCCATGATGCGCCCTGCATCACGGCCTGTCCCACGGATATCGACATACCGCTGTTCATTCGGCAGATCGCCACCGGCACGCCCGAAGCCGCGGCGAAAACGATATTCGAGCAGAACATCCTGGGCGGCATGTGCGCCCGCGTCTGCCCGACCGAGACCCTGTGCGAAGAGGCCTGCGTGCGCGAACTGGCCGAGGGCAAGCCTGTCAAGATCGGCGAATTGCAGCGTTATGCCACGGACACACTGATGGCGGCGGGCGTGCATCCGTTCAGCCGCGCCGCGCCGACGGGTCGGCGGATTGCCGTTGTGGGCGCGGGTCCGGCAGGCCTTGCCTGCGCGCATCGGCTGGCGATGAAGGGGCATGACGTGGTGATGTTCGACGCCCGGCCCAAGGCGGGCGGGCTGAATGAATATGGCATCGCCGCCTACAAGACGCCCGGGGATTTCGCGCAGGCCGAGGTGGACTGGCTGTTGCGGATCGGCGGCATCACCGTCGAGAATGGCAAGGCGCTGGGGCGTGATCTGACCCTTGAGGCGCTGAAGTCCGAGTATGACGCCGTGTTCCTTGGCATCGGGCTGGGCGGGGTGAACGCCCTGAACGCCCCGGGCGAGGACAAGGCCGGTGTGCTGGACGCGGTGGATTTCATCGCCGATCTGCGGCAGGCGGGCGATCTGTCGGCCCTGCCCGTGGGGCGCGACGTGGTGGTGATCGGTGGCGGCATGACGGCGGTGGATGCGGCGGTGCAGGCCAAACTGCTGGGCGCGCTGAACGTGACGCTGGTCTATCGCCGGGGGCGCGAGCGGATGAACGCCAGCGTGTACGAGCAGGATCTGGCGGCCTCGAAGGGCGTGCGGATCATCACCAACGCCACGCCTGTTGCGGTGCATGGAAACGGCGCCGTGCGCGAGATCGAGTTCGAATACACCGATGACGCGCTGACCCCCACGGGCGAGCGGTTCCGGCTGGCTGCCGATCAGGTGTTCAAGGCCATCGGCCAGACGCTGACCGGCGATGGCCTGCCCGACCTGGAGGGGCGCAAGATCGCGATAACGGGAGCAGGCCGCACCAGCCTGCCCGGCGTCTGGGCCGGGGGCGATTGTGCCAGCGGCGGCGATGATCTGACCGTGACGGCGGTGGCCGAAGGGCGCGATGCCGCCGAGGATATTCATGCAACATTGACGGCGGAGGGCTGAGCCATGGCCGATCTGACGACGAATTTCATCGGGATCAAATCTCCCAACCCGTTCTGGCTGGCCTCGGCCCCGCCGACGGACAAGGAATACAACGTGCGCCGCGCCTTTGATGCCGGTTGGGGCGGTGTGGTCTGGAAGACGCTTGGCGAACCAGGGCCGCCCGTGGTGAACGTGAACGGCCCGCGCTATGGCGCGATCTGGGGCGCGGACCGGCGGTTGCTGGGGCTGAACAATATCGAACTGATCACCGATCGCCCGCTGGAGGTGAACCTGGAAGAGATCGCCCGGGTCAAGCGCGATTACCCCGACCACGCCATCGTGGTGAGCCTGATGGTGCCGGTGAACGAAGATGCGTGGAAAACCATCCTGGCCCGGGTCGAGGATACCGGCTGTGACGGTGTCGAGCTGAATTTCGGTTGTCCGCACGGGATGAGCGAGCGCGGCATGGGCAGCGCCGTGGGGCAGGTGCCCGAGTATGTGCAGCAGGTGACCGAGTGGTGCAAAACCCATTCCGACCTGCCGGTGATCGTGAAACTGACGCCGAACATCGCCGACATCCGCAAACCCGCGCAGGCGGCCAAGGATGGCGGCGCGGATGCGGTGAGCCTGATCAACACGATCAATTCGATCACCTCGGTCAACCTCGATCTGTTCGCGCCGGAACCCACGATTGACGGGCGCGGCGCGCATGGCGGCTATTGCGGGCCGGCGGTGAAACCCATCGCGCTGAACATGGTGGCCGAGATCGCGCGCACCCCGTCGCTGGCCGGTCTGCCGATTTCGGGCATCGGCGGTGTGACGACCTGGAAGGACGCGGCCGAGTTCATCGCGCTGGGGGCGGGCAATGTGCAGGTCTGCACGGCGGCGATGACCTATGGGTTCAAGATCGTGCAGGAAATGATCTCGGGCCTGTCGCAATACCTGGACGAAAAGGGCATGTCGTCTGTTGACGAGTTGGTGGGGCGCGCGGTGCCGAACCTGTCTGACTGGCAGCATCTGAACCTGAACTACGTCACCAAGGCGCGGATCGATCAGGACCTGTGCATCCAATGCGGTCGTTGCTATGCGGCCTGCGAGGACACTAGCCATCAGGCCATCGCGATGTCGCCCGAGCGGGTGTTCACGGTCAAGGACGACGAATGCGTGGCCTGCAACCTGTGCGTCAACGTCTGCCCGGTCGAGGATTGCATCACCATGGTCGAGATGCAGCCCGGTCAGGTTGATCCGCGCACCGGCAAGGTGGTCGAGGAGGCCTATGCCAACTGGACGACGCACCCCAACAACCCGGGGGCCTGCGCGGCGGAGTGACCGAGATTTTTCGTCCGAAAAATCTCGGGGGCGGCGTGCGCATCCGCGAGAAAATTCGGACGAATTTTCTCGCTCAGCAGATCACGCGCATCTGCCCGTCGTGGCAGATGATCAGGTATTGATCGCCGCATTCGATCAGGTGAAAGCCGCGCGCCTGCACCTCGGCCACCAGCGCCGCATAGCCGATTTCGCGATGCACATCGCGTTTCTTGCGGCGGATCAAGCCGCCGCTTTGCGCGGCCTTGGCCCCGAACAGGCGATTGCGCCAGCCGGGGTTATGCGGAGCGGGGATGGGATCATAGCGGGTCATGCCCGCAGACTGTGCCCCTCCCGGTAAACGTCTGGTTAAGGCGTCAGCATCTCGCGAAACATCCGTTCCAGATGCTGGCTCGCCCCGTCCCACATGTCGGGCTGGTCGGGCATCAGCACGGCCAGTTGCGATTCGAAATCGGCGTAATGCTGCGTGGTGGCCCAGATCGACACGATCAGGTGGCCGGGATCGACCGGGGCCAGCCGTCCCTGCGCCACCCATTGCGCGATCAAGGTGCATTTGCGGTCGAACAGAGGTTTCAACCCACTTTCCAGATGCGGGGCCATGCGTGGTGCGCCCTGGATGATCTCATTCGCGAAAAGGCGGCTTTCGCGGGGGTAATCGCGGCTCATCTGAAGTTTGCGGTGGATGTAGCCCAGCAATTCCTCCAGCGGGTCGCCGTCCTCATCCATCGCGATCAGCGGGTCCAGCCATGCCTCCATCAGCCGGTTCAGAAGGGTGACGTGAATCTCTTCCTTTCCGTTGAAATAATAGAGTATGTTGGGCTTGGACAGGCCGGCGGTCTCGGCGATCTGGTCAAGCGTCGCACCGCGGTAGCCATGCTGCGAAAACACGTCGAGCGCGGCGTCGAGGATGCGCTTGCGGTTTTTCTGCTGGATGCGGCTGGGCTTTTTCGGGCTGGGCTGGTCCATCGCTGCTGCATCTTTCATCACGTTGCCCCGGGGGATAGCCTGTTGGCGGCGGGCCCGCCAAGATGAATCTTGACAGGTTGCAGGCCATTGGCAATCGTGAGTTTACCAAATGGTAAAAAAGCGGCAAGCGAAGCCGCAAGGCAAGACAGGGGGATATCATGTCTGCACCGGGTGAAAACCTGCGGATCAATGGCGACCGTCTGTGGGACAGCCTCATGGAGATGGCCAAGATCGGCCCGGGTGTGGCCGGTGGCAACAACCGCCAGACGCTGACCGACGCGGATGCCGAAGGGCGCGCGCTGTTCCAGCAGTGGTGCGAGGCTGCGGGCTGCGAGATGGGGCTGGACACGATGGGCAACATGTTTGCGCTGCGCGCCGGCACCGACCCCGATGCGCTGCCGGTCTATGTGGGCAGCCATCTGGACACCCAGCCCACGGGCGGGAAATACGACGGCGTGCTGGGCGTGTTGGGCGGGCTGGAAATCCTGCGCACGCTGAACGATCTGGGGATCAGGACCAGGCACCCGATCGTCGTCACCAACTGGACGAACGAAGAAGGCACGCGCTATGCCCCGGCGATGCTGTCGTCGGGCGTGTTTGCCGGGATCCACGCCGAGGACTGGGCCAAGGACCGCGTGGATGCGGCGGGCAAGCGTTTCGGCGACGAGTTGAAGCGCATCGGCTGGGAAGGCGAAGAACCCGTGGGCGCGCGCAAGATGCACGCGTTTTTCGAGTTGCACATCGAGCAGGGTCCGATCCTCGAGGCCGAGGGCGTGGATGTCGGCGTTGTCACCCATGGTCAGGGGCTGAGCTGGACGCAGGTGACGGTGACGGGGCGGGACAGCCACACCGGATCGACCCCGATGCCGATGCGCAAGAATGCCGGGCTGGGCATGGCGCGCATTCTGGAAAAGGTTGAAGAGATTGCGTGGTCGCACGCGCCCCATGCTGTTGGTGCGGCGGGGCATATCGATATCTATCCCAACTCGCGCAACGTGATCCCCGGCAAGGCGGTGTTCACCGTCGATTTCCGCAGCCCCGATCTGGCGGTGATCGAGGATATGGAGACCCGGCTGCGGACCGAGGCGCAGGCGATCTGCGATGACATGGGGCTGGAGGTTGCGTTCGAAAAGGTCGGCGGGTTCGACCCGGTGACGTTCGATCCCGGCTGCGTGCAGGCCGTGCGCGACGCGGCCGAGCGGCTGGGCTACAGCCATCGCGAAATAATCTCGGGGGCGGGGCATGATGCCTGCTGGATCAACCAGGTGGCACCGACGGCGATGATCATGTGCCCCTGTGTTGACGGGCTGAGCCATAACGAGGCCGAAGAAATCAGCAAGGAATGGTCCACCGCCGGGGCCGAGGTGCTGTTTCATGCGGTGGTCGAGACGGCGGAGATCGTTGAATAAACGTTGGCGACTGGACCGGGGCGACCTGCGTTCACGGACAACAATAGGGAGATAGCAATGACCACAGTCATCAAGAACGGCACCATCGTCACCCATGACCGGACCTACAAGGCCGATGTGCTGATCGAGGGCGAGCGGATCGTCGAGATCGGCGAGGGGCTGAAGGGCGATACCGAACTGGACGCCACCGGATGTTACGTGATGCCGGGCGGGATCGATCCGCATACGCATCTGGAAATGCCCTTCATGGGCACATACTCGACCGATGATTTCGACTCGGGCACGCGCGCGGCGCTGGCAGGAGGCACCACGATGGTGGTGGATTTCGCGCTGCCCAGCCCGGGTCAGGGCCTGCTGGACGCCCTGCAGATGTGGGACAACAAATCGGGTCGGGCGCATTGCGACTTCAGCTACCACATGGCGGTGACATGGTGGAGCGAGCAGGTGTTCGACGAGATGAAGACCGTGATCGAGACGCGCGGGATCAACACCTTCAAGCATTTCATGGCCTACAAGGGCGCGCTGATGGTGAACGACGACGAGATGTTCGCCAGCTTCAAACGCCTGGCCGAACTGGGTGGCACCGCCATGGTGCATGCGGAAAACGGCGACGTGGTGGCGGAGCTGTCGGCGCGGCTGCTGGCCGAGGGCAATAGCGGCCCCGAGGCTCATGCCTACTCGCGCCCGTCGCAGGTTGAGGGCGAGGCGGTCAACCGTGCCATCATGATCGCGGACATGGCGGGTGTGCCGCTGTATGTGGTGCATGTGTCCTGCGAAGAAGCGCACGAGGCGATCCGGCGCGCGCGCCAACAGGGCAAGCGGGTCTGGGGCGAGCCGCTGATCCAGCATCTGACACTGGACGAGTCCGAGTATTTCAACGCCGATTGGGACCATGCCGCGCGGCGCGTGATGTCACCGCCGTTCCGCAACAAGGCGCATCAGGACAGCCTGTGGGCAGGTCTGCAATCGGGCAGCCTGTCGGTGGTGGCGACGGATCACTGCGCCTTTACCACCGAGCAGAAACGCTATGGCGTGGGCGATTTCACCAAGATCCCCAATGGCACCGGCGGGCTGGAGGACCGGATGCCGATGCTGTGGACCTATGGGGTGGGCACCGGCCGGCTGACGCCCGAGGAGTTCGTGGCCGTCACCTCGACCAACGTGGCCAAGGTGTTGAACTGCTATCCGAAGAAGGGTGCGATCCTGCCCGGTGCGGATGCCGATATCGTGGTCTGGGACCCGGAAAAGGAAAAGACCATCACTGCAGGTGCGCAGGTTTCTGCCATTGATTACAACGTGTTCGAAGGTCACAAGGTCAAGGGCCTGCCCCGGTTCACCCTGACGCGTGGCCATGTCGCTGTGTATGACGGCGAGATGCGCAGCCGCGAAGGGCACGGGCAGTTCGTCGCGCGCAAGGGCAACACGGCGACCAACACCGCGCTGTCGAAATGGAAAGACCTGACCGCCCCGCGCCCCGTAGAGCGCACGGGCATTCCGGCGACGGGGGTGTGAGCATGGGTTGGTTGACTTTTTGTTTCATTTGGAGCATTTTTGTACCAAATGAAACGTTTTGAAAGGACACTTCAATGCCCATTAAACGATACGCGCGCCCTGCGAGGCGACATGAGCAGGCACATCAAATATTCATGATTGTTTCCAGTTTCGTTGGACATAAGTGCTCGGGGAGGCTGGCCCGGCAAGGAATCCTTACATACGGGGAGTTGGCTCAGTTGATGGGCTATACAGTTCAGGCTGGCCACACGCTCTCCGAACCATTGGGAATGGTCGCCCGTTTCTGCCAAGCGCATGAGCTACCTCTACTAAATGTAATGGTAGTAAACTATGAAACCGGTGAGCCTGGGCATGATGTGATAATCAATCCTCTGCAATCGGTGACTAAGGAACAGAATCTTGTCAACTCATTCAAATGGTTTGAAGTCAGACCCCCGACACTCCGTTCGATGAGAGAAGCATCTGTAGAATGAGCATGTCAATCATAGCGGCGCGCGATCTGGACCTGACGTTCCAGACCAATGACGGCCCGGTTCATGCGCTGAAGGGTGTCGATCTGGACATCGCCAAGGGCGACTTCGTGTCCTTCATCGGGCCGTCGGGGTGTGGCAAGACGACGTTCCTGCGCTGCATGGCCGATCTGGAAACCCCCACCGGCGGCAGCATCACCGTCAACGGGGTGAGCGCCGAAGAGGCCCGTAAATCAAGGGCTTATGGTTATGTGTTTCAGGCGGCGGGCCTGTATCCGTGGCGCACCATCGGGCGCAACGTGTCCCTGCCGCTGGAGATCATGGGGTATGACAAGGCCGACATACGTGCCCGTGTGGCCCGTGTGCTGGAGCTGGTCGATCTGGCGGGGTTCGAAAAGAAGTTCCCCTGGCAATTGTCTGGGGGCATGCAGCAGCGCGCCAGCATCGCGCGGGCGCTGGCCTTCGATGCCGACATTCTGTTGATGGATGAACCCTTTGGCGCGCTGGACGAGATCGTGCGCGACCACCTGAACGAGCAGTTGCTCAAGCTTTGGGACCGCACCAACAAGACTATCGCTTTTGTCACCCATTCGATTCCCGAGGCGGTGTATCTGTCGACCCGGATCGTGGTGATGAGCCCGCGACCGGGGCGCATCACCGACGTGATCGAAAGCACTCTGCCGCGCAACCGGCCGCTGGATATCCGCGACACGCCCGAGTTTCTGGAGATCGCCCATCGCGTCCGCGAAGGGCTGCGCGCGGGGCATGCCTATGAGGGATAAGGCGGTCACATCCCGTGCACGGGCCATGCACATGGCATGCATATACGCATGCGTATGGTTCTGTAGCGGCCACAAGTCGGGGGAAGGGCGAGGATGACACGCAACGCGCTGCCGATCCTGACCATCGTCGCCGCGATTTTCGTGCTTTGGTATGCTGCCGCCGTCTGGCTGAACGCGGCCTGGGCCTATGACCGGGCGGGGCGCGCGGGGGTCGAGCTGTCATACACCGAAATGGTGGCCGACACCTGGGCGCAGGACAAGCCCAAGCTGCCCGCACCGCATCAGGTGGCGGTCGAGCTGTGGGAAACCACGGTCGAAAAGAACATCACGTCAAAGCGCAGCCTGATCTATCATTCCTGGATCACTCTGTCGGCCACGCTGCTGGGGTTCGCCATGGGCACCGCGCTGGGCATCGCGCTGGCGGTGGGCATCGTCTATAATCGCGTCATGGACATGAGCGTGATGCCTTGGGTCATCGCCAGCCAGACCATCCCGATCCTTGCCATCGCGCCGATGATCATCGTGGTGCTGAACGCGGTGGGCATTTCGGGGCTGCTGCCCAAGGCGCTGATCTCGATGTATCTGTCGTTTTTCCCGGTGGTCGTGGGCATGGTCAAGGGGTTGCGCAGTCCCGGTGTGATGCAGCTTGACCAGATGAAGACATGGAACGCCAGTTCGGGGCAGACGTTCTGGACCCTGCGCCTGCCATCGTCGATGCCGTATCTGTTCACCTCGATGAAGGTGGCGATGGCGGCGTCGCTGGTGGGTGCCATCGTGGGCGAATTGCCCACCGGGGCGGTGGCCGGACTGGGCGCGCGCCTGCTGGCGGGAAGCTATTATGGCCAGACGATCCAGATCTGGAGCGCGCTTTTGATGGCCGCGGCACTGGCGGCGGTGTTGGTGTCCGGTATCGGCCTGATCCAGCGGATCGTGCTGAAACGCATGGGGATGGCGTGATGGGCTGGGTTCTTGCAGGGCTGGTGGCATGGGCCCTGGGCTGGCTGGCCAATGTCTGGCTGGCACGCCTGCCCAAAAGCCGCGCCACGGGGCTGGCGGTGCCGGTGATATTCGGCATCACGCTGCTGGTGATGTGGGAATGTTTCGTGCGCGGACTTGATGTGCCTTCGGTCATCCTGCCGCCACCCTCGGCCATTGCCGCGCGGTTCGCGATTTCCACCGGCATCCTGTGGCAGGATTTCGTGCAGACCGTGATCAAGGGTGCGCTGTCGGGCTATGTCATGGGCTGCGGCGCGGCCTTTTTGATAGCGGTGGCGATCGACCGCTTTCCGTTTCTGCAACGCGGGCTGCTGCCGGTGGGAAATTTCGTGGCCGCGCTGCCGATCATCGGCATGGCCCCGATCCTGGTGATGTGGTTCGGCTTTGACTGGCAGTCCAAGGCGGCCGTGGTCGTGGTGATGGTGTTCTTTCCAATGCTGGTGAACACCGTGCAGGGCTTGCAGGCCAGCGAGAGGATGCAGCGCGACCTGATGCGCACCTACGGGTCCAGCTACTGGCAGACGCTGCTGAAACTGCGCCTGCCGGCCGCGATGCCGTTCATCTTCAACGGGCTCAAGATCGCAACCACGCTGGCGCTGATCGGTGCGATCGTGGCCGAGTTCTTTGGCTCGCCCATCAAGGGCATGGGCTTTCGCATCTCGACCTCGGTTGGGCAGTTGGCGCTGGATCTGGTCTGGGCCGAGATCGTGGTCGCCGCCATCGCAGGGTCGGCATTTTATGGCGGGGTCGCGCTGCTGGAAAAGGCAGTGACCTTCTGGCACCCGTCGCAACGAGGCAGAGCATAACAAAAAACAACCAAGCCAACAAACCAGCAAGGAGAGTATGACAATGAAACATGTGGGAACGACACTGGGTGTGGCCGCCCTTGGCCTTTGGGGCGGCATGGCCGCCGCGGACGAGGTGACGCTGCAACTGAAATGGGTCACGCAGGCGCAGTTTGCGGGCTATTACGTGGCGCAGGACAAGGGCTTTTATGACGAAGAAGGGCTGGATGTGACGATCAAGCCCGGCGGCCCGGATATCGCGCCGACGCAGGTGATCGCCGGGGGCGGGGCCGACGTGATGGTCGACTGGATGCCCGCCGCGCTGGCCGCGCGCGAAAAGGGTCTGCCGCTGGTCAATATCGCCCAGCCGTTCAAATCCTCGGGGATGATGCTGACCTGCCGCAAGGACAGCGGCGTGGCCACCACGGATGACCTGCCGGGCAAGACGCTGGGCGTGTGGTTCTTTGGCAACGAGTTCCCGTTCCTGAGCTGGATGAGCCAGCTTGGCATCCCCACCGATGGCAGCGACGAAGGCGTGACCGTCCTGAAACAGGGGTTCAACGTCGATCCGCTGATCCAGAACCAGGCGGCCTGTATCTCGACCATGACCTACAACGAATACTGGCAGGTGATCGACGCGGGCTTCACCCCCGAGGATCTGGTGGTGTTCAAATACGAGGATCAGGGCGTCGCCACGCTCGAGGATGGTCTCTATGTGCTCGAAGACAACTTGGACGATCCGGATTTCGTCGACCGGATGGAACTCTTTGTGCGGGCCTCGATGAAGGGCTGGAAATACGCCCAGGAAAACCCTGACGAGGCGGCCGAGATCGTACTGGACAACGACGCGACCGGCGCCCAGACCGAAGAGCACCAGAAGCGAATGATGGGCGAGATCGCCAAGCTGACCGCAGGCAGCAACGGCGCGCTGGACCCCGAGGATTACGAGCGCACGGTGCAGTCGCTGCTGGCCGGTGGGTCTGATCCGGTGATCACGCAAGAACCCGAAGGGGCCTGGACCCACGCGATCACGGACAAGGCGCTGAACTGAACCTGACCGGATGACGACGGCAAGGCCCGGGTGCCCCCCGGGCCTTTTCTTTTGCGCGCTGGCCTGTGAAAGACCGGGGGTCCCCTTCATCTTGCCGGGTAAACTCCCGCCGGAGGCATCCGACAGCGCCGCCAGTGCAATGGGTCAAGGTTCATCCCCCCGGTGCCACCCGCGGCGGCCCGGGCCGCCGCCCCCAAGGGCGCAGGCGAGNGGTCAGTGTCAAAGAAGCTGATGGAAGGAGGTATCAGCCCTTGGTGAAGTCGGGATAGGCCTCCATGCCCAGTTCCGATGTATCCAGACCGGTGATCTCGGCCTCTTCGCTGACGCGGATCCCGATGGTCAGCTTGAGGATGAACCAGACCACCAGCGCCACCACGAAGGTGAACACGCCGTAGGCCACGATGCCCGTCACCTGTGTCGTCAGGCTGGTGTCGCCGTTGTAGAACACCACGGCGAGGGTGCCCCAGATACCGGCAAACAGGTGGACGGGGATCGCGCCGACGACATCGTCGATCTTGAGCTTGTCCAGCAGCGGCACGGCGTAGACCACGATCACGCCACCCACGGCCCCGATCCACAGCGACCCGAACAGCGTCGGTGCCAGCGGTTCGGCGGTGATCGACACCAGACCGGCCAGCGCACCGTTCAGAACCATCGTCAGGTCGACCTTTCCATAGGTCAGTTGGGTCAGGATCAGCGCGGCGACGGCCCCGGCGGATGCGGCCATGTTGGTGTTGGCAAAGATCCGGCCGACATCGGTGATGTCACCCACGGTGCCCGCAGCCAGCTGCGAGCCGCCGTTGAAGCCGAACCAGCCCAGCCACAGGATGAACGTGCCCAGCGTGGCCAGTGCAAGGTTGGAGCCCGGCATCGGATTGACGCGCCCGTCCTTGTACTTGCCCAGACGCGGACCCAGCACGATGGCACCTGCCAGCGCGGCCCAGCCACCGACCGAGTGAACCACGGTCGAACCGGCGAAATCCGAGAAGCCCATTTCGGAAAGGAAACCGCCGCCCCACTGCCAGGAGCCCGAGATCGGGTACATGAAACCGGTCAGCACGACCACGAAGGCCAGGAACGGCCACAGCTTGATCCGCTCGGCCAGCGCGCCGGACACGATCGAGGCGGTGGCGGCGACGAACATCAGCTGAAAGAAGAAGTCCGAGGCGACCGAGGCATAGCCGAGATCGGCGTCGGCCGCATCCAGACCCACTGGCTCAAGCTGGGTGATGCTGAAGAAGCTGCCGATGTAGCCATTGAAATCGCCCGGATACATCAGGTTGAAGCCGACCAGCCAGTACATGATGCCCGCGATGGAGAACAGTGCGATGTTCTTGGTCAGCTGCATCGTCACGTTCTTGGAACGGACGAGGCCGGCCTCGAGCATGGCAAAGCCTGCGGCCATCCAGAACACCAGAAAGCCGCCGATCAGGAACAGCAGCGTCGTCATGATATAGGGCATGATATCGGGCGCGGCCTCGGCTGCGGCCTCGGTCTCTTGCGCCATCCCGAGGCTGGGCAGCGCGACAAGCGCGGCTGCCAACCCCAGTTTCGTTGCGAAATTCATCATCTTGTCCTTTCCCCCTGCACGCATCACAGCGCGTCTTCGTTGGTTTCGCCGGTGCGCACGCGCACGGCCTGCTGAAGGTCCAGCACAAAGATCTTGCCGTCACCGATCTTGCCGGTCTTGGCGGTCTTTGCGATGGTTTCGACCACCTGATCGGCCATCGCGGCGTTCACGGCGATCTCCAGCTTGATCTTGGGCACGAAATTCACGGCATATTCGGCACCGCGATAGATTTCGGTGTGGCCCGACTGTGCGCCGAACCCCTTGATTTCGGTCACCATCATCCCGCGCACGCCGATTTCGGTCAGCGCTTCGCGGACCTCTTCGAGCTTGAACGGTTTGATCGTTGCAATGATCAGTTTCACCTTAGTCCCCTTTGCGACTTGCGGCGGTGGGTGCCCGCCAGTTTGCAGATGCAGAAAATCGGAGAGTCGGGGCCAAGAGGAAGGTTTGGTGCTGTATCCGTGGGCATTAATCTGGGGTAAACGCACAAAAATTAATCTCAATAGGAAATATGCCTAAAAAATAGTCAAAACAAAAAGATCATGGGGTCCATGTGCAGGGTCAACATCTGTTGCTATCAGGGGTATGGTCGGTGCAATCAAAAGGGCTCGGGCAGGGCGATCATGGCTGATTCAGGACGCAGGCGGCCACCACTGGTGGCAGAACGGCGCTACGGCAGAACGACGAAGAAGACGGCGAAACCGGCAGCGCGCAAGCCTGCGGGCAAGAAACCCGTGCGGCGCAAACCTGCGCGGCAACGCAATCCGGTGGCCGCGTTCTTCATCGGGATCATCCGGTTCTTCTGGCGCATCATCTGGGGCGTGTCGTGGCGGCTGGGAACGGTGGCCTTGCTGCTGCTGGGTCTGGCGGTCGGGTATTTCTACAGCAGCCTTCCGGACCTGGATCAGGTGCTGGACGGGCGGCAGCGCGGGTCGGTCACGCTGCTGGATGCCAATGGCGCGAAATTCGCATGGCGTGGCGATCAGTTCGGCGGAGTCGTGACCGCGGACATGGTCAGCCCGCATCTGAAGAATGCCGTCATCGCGATCGAGGACAAGCGGTTCTATCGTCATTTCGGCGTCAGCCCGCGCGGGATCGCCAGCGCCATCCGCATCAACATGCGCGAGGGGCGCAGCCCGTTTTCCGGCCATGGCGGATCGACCATCACGCAGCAGACGGCCAAGCTGATGTGTCTCGGGGTGGAGTACGATCCCGCGCAATGGAAGACCGAAGCCGCCTACGAGGCGGATTGCCGCCGCAACTCGCTGTCGCGCAAGGCCAAGGAGGCGGTCTATGCGTTGGCGATGGAGGCGAAATACACCAAGGACGAGATCCTGACGATCTACATGAACCGCGCCTATATGGGCGGCGGGGCGTTCGGGGCCGAGGCTGCGTCGCAGCGGTTTTTCGGCAAGACCGCGGGGCAGTTGATTCCGGCGGAAGGCGCGATGCTGGCGGGTCTGTTGACCGCGCCCACGGCGCTGTCGCCCACCAATAACCTGGAGCGGTCGCAGGACCGGGCCGGGCTGGTGATCGGGCTGATGCGCGATCAGGGCTATCTGACGGACGCGCAGGCACGCGAGGCACGGGCCAACCCGGCGCAACTGTCCGAGGCGGCCGAGGCGCAAGCGGGCGGGTACTTTGCCGATTGGGTGATGTCGTCCGGCCCCGAGTTCTTTACCCGCAATACGTCGGATGACGTGATCATCGGCACCACGCTGGACCCGCGCGTGCAGCGGGCCGCCGAGGACGCGATGAAGCACATCTTTGAAACCAAGGTGCGCGAGGGGTCAAAGGCGCAGGCGGCCATCGTGGTCATGGATGCCGAAGGTGCCGTGCGGGCCATGGTCGGCGGGCGTCAGACCAAGGTGATCGGGGCGTTCAACCGCGCCACGCAGGCGCTGCGGCAAAGCGGATCGGCGTTCAAGCCGTTTGTCTATGCCGCCGCGCTGGACATGGGATATTCGGCCAACGACGTGATCGAGGACGCGCCCTATTGCATCACCATCCCCGGTTCGGGCGAGTGGTGCCCGCAGAACTACAGCCGCGATTACAAGGGCCCGGTGACGTTGACCCGGGCGCTGAGCGACTCTCTGAACATACCGGCGGTCAAGGTGGCGCAGAGCGTCGGGCTGGACATGGTGCGCAAGGTGGCCGGCGATTTCGGCATCGCCTCGGACATGGCGCTGGGGCCGGCGCTGGCGCTGGGGGCGTCCGACACGACGCTGATCGAGATGACGGGAGCCTATGCCGGTATCCTGAACGGCGGATCGTCCGTCACGCCTTATGGTCTGGTCGAGCTGAAGATGCTGGGCGATGACACGCCGGTGATGTCGGCGACGGGCGGTATCGGCGAACGGGTGATCCAGGAGGACGCCGCGCGCGAGCTGACATGGATGATGCATCAGGTGGTGACCGATGGCACCGGCGGCCGTGCGCGCATGCCCGATGGCCGCCCCGTGGCGGGCAAGACCGGCACGACGCAGGCCGCGCGCGATGCCTGGTTCATCGGGTTTTCCGCCGATTACGTGGCCGGTGTCTGGATGGGCTATGACGACAACACGCCTCTGACCGGGGTGACGGGATCGGGCCTGCCTGCCGAGATCTGGCACGAGACGATGACACGCGTGCACGAGGGCGTGCCGGTGCGCGAGCTGCCGATGACGCCGCCTGCCGCGATGTCCGAGTTTTCCGAGCAGCCCGGGCAGATGACGCCGCAGGACAGCACCCGCAACGGGATCGAGGCCGTGCTGGACAGCCTGTTCGGAGGCGGTCGCAGCGGCGGCGGTGGTGGCGGTGGTGGTGGTGGCGGCACAGCCGAGCCGGGCCAGGCACCGACGCAGGGTGGCACCCGGTAGAGGCGTCAGGCTGCCGCGCGCAGGTCCGCGATCATCTGGTCGATGTTGCCGCCGCGCCGGTCCAGCATCGCGCCGATCTCGGTGCGTTCGGTCAGCAGCATGTTCACGCCTTCGATGAACATGTTGAAGAACCTGTCACTGCCCGAGCGGTCGGAAACCAGAAAGGTCACGTTGAACGGGGCCTTGCCGCGCAGGATTGCCGTGGTGCGCACCTCGATGAAGCTTTTGACGGCGCGTGCCTCGTTCACCTCGATCCGGCCGCCGATGAAGTCGCGGAAGCGGCGGCCATACTTGACCGAGATGAAACGCTGGAACGCCTGGGTAAAGGCGCGCATCTGGGCGGGGTTGGCACGGCGGGCATCGGCCCCCAGCGCATAGCGGGCAATCGTGGGCACGTCGGCGTAGCGCGTGAAGATGCCTTCGAATTCGCGGTACATCGCGGCCTCGGACTGGCCCGAGCTGATGACGGCGTTGATTTCGGCCACCAGCTTGTCCACCAGCGACTTGGCCGCGGCCTCGGTCATCGCAAAGGCGGGTGTGGGCAGGAACGGCAGCGCGGCGATGGTGCCGCCGATCAGGCCGAGGAAGCCGCGGCGCGAGCGGTTGGAGCGTGGTCTATTCTGCATAGGGATCATCATAGGGGTCCTCGTACATCGGGTCGTTGCCGGTGGCATAGGGGTCGTCATAATCGGCATCCGAACCACCGCCGAGTTCGAACCGCCGGTTCTGCAGGTACATCAGCCGCGTCTGGGCATAGCTGTCGGCGCTGTCGTACAGCACCGAATCAACCGTGCCGGAAAACTGGCCCCGGTCGGCGACACGCGCGGCGATGTTGACGCCGGTGGCATAGTATTTCTCGGGTTTGGGCAGGCTGCCGGTCAGCGGATTCAGGAAAAAGTCGACCGCGCGGCCAGCCACGTCGCGCTGTGTCGAGGGGCCAAAAACGGGAAGTTCCACATAGGCCCCTTCTCCGACACCCCATGTGTGCAGGGTTTCACCGAAATCGGTGTCGAACTCGGGCATCCCCAGCGCGCTGGCCATGTCGATCAGACCGCCCAGCCCGACCGTGGTGTTCACCGCAAAGCGCAGGGTGTTCATGATCGCGCCTTCGACATTGCCCTGAAGGGCGTGGTTCACGAAATGCCGTGGTTCGCTGAGGTTGTCGGCGAAATTGGACACGCCGGAGGTGACCGGGCCGGGTACGCCCTGCGCAAGGCCCCGGCTGGCAGGGCCGACAAGGGCACGGTCGAGGTTGCGGTTGAACTCGTGGCGAACGCGGTTCTCGTCCTCGTAGGGGTCGTTGATTCCGCTGGAAACAGGGGCAGCACAGGCCGCGACTCCGGCAAGGGCCACGCCCGAAATCAGGGACCGAAAAAAGGATGAGCGCGTGATCTTCAATTTATTTCCCACCATAATGCATGTAGATGTACCTAATTCAATTGGCGGTCGAACCCACCCCCTGCTACCCAGATAGACAGTGCTGTGGCAGATTCGCGACAGCAACACAAAAGCATTTGAACACCCGCTGCCTGTTGGCAAAACTGTGCCGGGCAGATGAATGATTAGACAGATCGGCGGAAGACGTACATGACATCCAAGAAAACCGAAGCAGGACGCGCGGAACTGGTCGCGGTGCGCAAGCAGAGCCGGTACCTGTACTGGTTCGTCGGCATTTTCAGCGTGTTCGCCAACCTTCTGATGCTGACCGGCCCGATCTACATGTTGCAGATCTATGACCGGGTGCTGGGCAGCCGGTCGTATGAGACGCTGTTCGCGCTGACGGTGCTGGTGGCGTTCCTGTACGGCATGATGGGGCTGCTGGATTACACGCGCGGGCGCGTCATGGCCCGGGTGGGCGCAAGGTTTCAGTCGGCGCTGGACAAGCGGGTGTTCGACGCGGTGATCCGCAAGTCGGCGCTGAAATCGGACGAGCAGACCTCGGGCGGGCTGCGCGATCTGGAATCGGTGCAGCGGCTGATGGCGTCGCCGGTGCTGATGTCGGTGTTCGACATCCCTGCCACGCCGTTCTTCCTGCTGGCCATCGCGATCTTTCACCCGTGGCTGGGCTATCTGGCCATTGTCGGCGGGGCGATCCTGATCTTCGTGACGGTGATCAACCAGTATGTCACGCGTCGCCCGGTGACCGAGGCCAACAGCGCCACCTATCATGCCGAGATGGTGTCGAACCAGATCCAGTCGGAATCCGAGATGGTGCAGGCGATGGGCATGCGCGACGCGGCGTTTGCGCGCTGGCAGGCGGTGCGCGACCAGTCGCTGGACCGTCAGATCGGCGCGGCGGACCTGTCGGGCACGTTCACCTCGACCACCAAGACATTCCGGCTGTTCCTGCAATCGGCCATGCTGGGTCTTGGGGCCTATCTGGTGTTGCAGGGCGAGCTGACGCCGGGCGCGATGATCGCGGGGTCGATCCTGATGGGGCGCGCGCTGGCACCGATCGAGATGGCGGTGAACCAGTGGCCCGTGGTGCAGCGCGCGGTCAAGGGCTGGCAGAACCTCGAGGAACTGCTGGGCGAGGTGCCGCCCGAACAGCCGCGCACCGCCCTGCCGAAACCGCGCGCCATTCTGGACGTGCAGCAGGCCACCATCGTGCCCCCGGGCGAGGCCCAGGCGTCGCTGCGCATGGTCAGCTTCAAGGTCGAGCCGGGGCAGGCCGTGGGCGTGATCGGCCCGTCCGGGGCGGGAAAGTCCACGCTGGCCCGCGCCATCACAGGGGTCTGGCGACCGGCCGGGGGCAAGATCCGGCTGGATGGGGCCTCGCTGGATCAGTACGAACCCACGGTTCTGGGCGAGCATATCGGCTATCTGCCGCAGCGGGTGCAGTTGTTTGACGGCTCGATCGCCGCCAACATCGCCCGGCTGGCGGGCCAGCCCGACCCGGAAAAGGTGGTTGCGGCGGCCAAGAAGGCGGGTGCGCATGACATGATCCTGAAGCTGCCCAACGGCTATGACACGCAGGTGTCGGCGGCGGGCGGGCGTCTGTCGGGCGGGCAGATGCAGCGCATCGGGCTGGCCCGGGCGATGTATTCCGACCCGATGATCCTTGTGCTGGACGAGCCGAACTCGAACCTCGACAACGAGGGCAGTGACGCGCTGAACCTTGCGATCCGGCAGATGAAATCCGAAGGCAAGTCGGTTCTGATCATGGCGCACCGGCCCGCGGCGATTCAGGAATGCGACATGCTGCTGATGCTGGAAGGCGGACAGCGCGTGGCCTATGGACCAAAGGAAGAGGTGCTGCGCAAGGTCGTGCAGAACCATCAGCAGATCACCCAGAGCAAGGGCGGGGGCGGTGTACGATGAGCGACGCAAGGAAACGCTTTTCCACAAGCGGGCCGATGACGCTGGGCCTGATCACCTTGCTTGTGCTGGTCGGCGGGTTTGGCGGCTGGGCCGCCCTGACCAATATCTCAGGCGCGATCATCGCGGGCGGACGGATCGAGGTGGATCAGAACCGGCAGGTCGTGCAGCACCCCGATGGCGGTGTGGTCGGCGAGATCATGGTTGAGGAAGGCGACACCATCGAACTGGATCAGATCCTGATCCGGCTGGACGGTTCGCGGATGCGATCGGAACTGGCCATCATCGAAGGGCAGTTGTTTGAAATCCTGGCCCGCCGTGCCCGGCTGGAGGCCGAGCGTGACAGCGCCGAAAGCCTGACATTCGATCCTTTGCTGACCGAGGCGATGGCATGGCGGGTCGAAGTGCAAAGCCTGATGGACGGGCAGCAGCGCCTGTTCGAGGCGCGTGGCGAATCGATCGCGCAGGAGGTCGACCAGTTGCAAAAGCGCCGGGGCCAGATCGGCAACCAGGTCGAGGGCATCGAGGCGCAGCGCGTGGCGCTGACCCAGCAACTGGCGTTGATCGAGCGCGAACTGACCGATCAGCAATCGCTGCTGGATCGCGGGCTGGCGCAGGCCAGCCGCGTGCTGGCGCTGCAACGCGAACAGGCCCGGCTGAGCGGTCAGGTGGGCGAGTTGGCGGCGCAGAAGGCGCAGGCCGAGGGGCGGATCACCGAGATCGATATCGAGGTGATCAAGCTGTCGACCCGGCGGCGCGAAGAGGCGATCACCCGGCTGCGTGATTTGCAGTTCAACGAGCTGGAGCTGAAGGAGCAGCGCCGCGCCTTGATCGAGCGGCTGGAACGGATGGACATCCGCGCGCCTGTCAGCGGCGTGGTCTATGGCCTGCAGGTGTTCACGCCGCGATCCGTGGTGCGGCCGGCCGATCCGGTGATGTATATCGTGCCGCAGGATCGCCCGCTGGTGATTGCCGCGCGGGTCGATCCGACGAACATCGACCAGATCAGTGTCGGGCAGGAGGTGTCCTTGCGGTTTTCCGCGCTGGATCAGCGCACGACGCCGGAACTGTTCGGGACGGTGAACCTGATCTCGGCGGATGCGTTCACGGACGAGAACCAGGGTATTTCCTATTATCGCGCCGAGATCATCCTGAGCGAGGGCGAGCAGGCCAAGCTGCCCGAAGGCGTGACCCTGATCCCCGGCATGCCGGTGGAGGCGTTCATCCGCACCGCCGACCGCACGCCGATCGCCTATCTGGTCAAGCCGTTCACGGATTATTTTGCCAAGGCGTTCCGCGAAGGGTGACGAAGCGTCCTGTGGCGGTTTCATGGGTCGCAAGGCCGGAGCCCCAGCCGCAGGGCGGGCCCGGAATCGACGGCGGGGGTTTGACCGTGCGTTGCACGGCNATTTCGCGGTTTTCAAGCCAGCACGGGGCGGCTAGCGTGCGCGCGACGCCATCAACAGGAGAGCCGCCATGAGCCTTATCGAATCCCGCCTTGCCGAGCTGGGTGTGACCCTGCCCGATGCGCCTGCGCCAGCGGCGAATTACGTTCCCTATGTGGTGACCGGGAACACGGTTTACGTTTCGGGCCAGATCTCGATGCAGGACGGGGCGCTGATCACCGGCAAGCTGGGCGAGGGCATGACGACCGAGGCGGGGGCGGCTGCGGCGAAAACCTGTGCGATCTCGCTGCTGGCGCAGCTGCGCGCGGCCTGTGGAGGTGACATCGACCGGCTGGTGCGGGTGGTCAAGCTGGTGGGGTTTGTCAACTCGACTCCCGATTTCACCGAACAGCCCAAGGTGATCAACGGCGCGTCCGATTTTCTGGTCGCGGCGCTGGGTGACAAGGGGCGGCACGCGCGCTCGGCCGTGTCGGCGGCATCGCTGCCGCTGGGTGTGGCGGTCGAGATCGAGGCGATTTTCGAGATCGCATGATGTTGCCCCCCAGCTTTCTGCGCGCGCCCATCGCCCATCGCGCTCTGCATGACATCGGCGCGGGACGGGCCGAGAACAGCCCAAGCGCCATCGCCGCGGCGGTGGATGCGGGTTACGGCATCGAGATCGATGTGCAACTGTCACGCGATGGCCGCGCGATGGTGTTTCACGACTATGATCTTGGCCGCCTGACCGGGCAGGCAGGCGCGATCCAGCAGCGCGACGCGGCGGACCTGATGACGCTGCCGCTGCTGGGCACGTCCGATACGATCCCCAGCCTGCGTCAGGTGCTGGACATGGTGGCCGGGCAGGTGCCGCTGCTGGTCGAGATCAAGGATCAGGATGGCGGCCTGGGCCCCGCCGTCGGGCGGTTGGAGCAGGCGGTGGCCGACGACCTGCGCGGCTATGCCGGGGAACTGGCGGTGATGTCGTTCAACCCGAACGCGGTGCGCGTGTTCGGCGGCATGGCCCCGGATGTGCCACGCGGGCTGACGACCTGCGGGTTCGACGATGCCGATTGGGGGCTGGTGCCCAAGGCGCGGTTGCGCCGGCTGGTCGGGATACCGGACATGGCGGCAAGTGGCGCGTGCTTCATCAGCCATCACTGGGCCGATCTGGCGCGCCCGCGGGTGGCCGAGCTGAAGGCGCGGGGAGTGCCGGTGCTGTCATGGACCATCCGAAGCGCGCAGGACGAGGCGCAGGCGCGGCTGGTGGCCGACAACATCACCTTTGAAGGATATGCGCCTGAGATCCCTGCTTGAAGGGGTGCGGCCGTGCTCCAGATACTTGCCGAGGCAAAGGATGGCGCGGATATGAGCGAAACGCAGGTCGAGATCGAGATAGTGCAAAGCCTGGCGTCGGTGGATCCCGCCGACTGGGATGCCTGTGCCTGCCCCGAGGCGGCGCAGGGCGGCAGGGCCGAGGACCCGTTCACCACCTATCGGTTCCTGCGGGCGCTTGAGGACAGCGGCTCGGTCGGGGCGGGCAGCGGCTGGGCCCCGCATTACCTGCTGGCGCGGGCCGAGGGGCAGGTGATCGCCTGTGCGCCGCTCTATCTGAAATCGCACAGCCAGGGCGAGTACATCTTTGACCACTCCTGGGCGCATGCCTATGAGCGGGCGGGCGGGCGCTATTACCCCAAGTTCCAGATCGCGGCCCCCTTCACGCCTGCCACGGGTCGGCGGTTTCTGACCCGCCCGGGGTTGGAGCAGGCGGGCATGGCGGCGCTGGTGCAGGGCGCGGTCGAGATTGCGGCCAACAACGGGATCAGCTCGATCCATGCCACGTTCTGCACCGCGCCCGAGGCCGAGGCGGGGCGGGCACTGGGCCTGATGCACCGGCTGGGCAGCCAGTATCATTGGGAGAACCTGACCTATCAGGGGTTTGATGATTTTCTGGCGGCGCTGTCGTCGCGCAAGCGCAAGACGATCCGCAAGGAACGCGCCCGCGCGCAGGCCTTTGGTGGCGAGATCGTGCAACTGACCGGCGATGCGATCCAACCCGCGCATTGGGAGGCGTTCTGGGAGTTCTATCAGGACACCGGGGCGCGCAAATGGGGGCGGCCCTATCTGACGCGCGCGTTTTTCGACCTTGTCCAAGAGGGGATGCGCGATGATGTGCTGCTGGTGCTGGCGATGCGGGAAGGCCAGCCGGTGGCGGGGGCGCTGAACTTCATCGGAAGAACGGCGCTTTTTGGCCGGTACTGGGGCTGTGTCGAGGATCACCCCTGCCTGCATTTCGAATGCTGTTATTATCAGGCGATGGATTATGCGATTGCGCAGGGTCTGGGCCGGGTCGAGGCCGGGGCGCAGGGCGAGCACAAGATCGCGCGCGGATACCTGCCGCGTCACGTGCATTCGCTGCACTGGATCGGCGATCCGGGGTTCGCCCGGGCGGTCAAGCAGTTCCTGCGCGCCGAGCGGGATGCCGTGGATCAGGAGGTCGAGATCCTGACGGATTACGGCCCGTTTCGAAAAACCGAAGAGAAGGAACAGGAATGACCGACAAGCTGAGCGATACCGGGCGCAAGACGATGCTGGAGCCGTTGCTCGCCACCGGCTGGGAACTGGACGAGGGGCGCGATGCGATTGCCAAGACGTTCGTCTTTGACGATTTCGTCGGGGCCTTCGGGTTCATGACCCGTGCGGCGCTGTGGGCGGAAAAGTGGGATCACCACCCGGAATGGTCGAATGTCTACAAGACGGTCAAGGTTGTGCTGACCACGCATGACGTGGACGGCCTGTCGGCACTGGACGTCAAGCTGGCGCGCAAGATGGACCAGATCGCGGGGGCGTGACGGTTTCGGGGGGGCACCTGCCCCCCGTTTGCGCCGGTCAGTCGGGTTCGTGCAGGTAGGCACGGGCATAGGCGTCGTACCACTCCAGACAGGCGGGGTTGGCCATGGCATCGGCGGTGGCGACCTTGGCCATCGGGTGCCCCAGCAGGCGTTTCTTGATCGGCACCTCAAGCTTTTTGCCGGTCAGGGTATAGGGGATGTCAGGCGCCGGTTCGATCCGGTCGGGCACGTGGCGTGGCGAGGCGCGGGATTTCAGATCGGCGATGATGCCGGCGCGCAGGTCGTCTGTCAGGGTCTCGCCTTCGGCCAGTTTCACGAACAGGATCATGCAGCTTTCGCGGCCCAGATATTCCAGATCGACCACAAGGCTGTCGGCCACGGCTTCGCGGTCCTCGACCACGCGGTAGATGTCGGCGGTGCCCATGCGGATGCCGTGGCGGTTGATGGTGGCGTCGGACCGGCCATAGATGATCGCGCCGCCATGGGCCGAGATCCTGATCCAGTCGCCGTGCCGCCAGACGCCCGGATAGTGTTCGAAATAGCTGGATCTGTAGCGTTTGTCGCCTTCGTCGCCCCAGAAATACAGCGGCATCGAGGGCATGGGAACGGTGCAGACAAGCTCGCCCACGTCGTCGATCACGGGGGAGCCGGTGTCGTCGAACGCCTGCACGGCGGCCCCCAGCGCGCGGCATTGCATTTCGCCAGCGTGCACGGGCATCATCGGGTTGCCGGCCAGGAACGCCCCGGCGAAATCGGTGCCGCCGGCGATGGGGGCCAGCCAGATATGCTCGCCCAGTTCGCTCCAGATCCACTCGTACGCCTCGGGTGGCAGTGGCGATCCGGTCGAGCCTATGGCGCGCAGCGTGGACAGATCGGCCAGATCGCGTGGTTTCAGCCCCGATTTCATGCAGCCGATGAAATACGCCGCCCCCGCGCCAAAGGACGTGGTGCCGGTGCGGTCGATGAAGCGCCACAACCGGCCCGGGTCGGGGTGGTTGGGGTTGCCCTCGGCCAATGCAATCGTCGCCCCGGTCAGCAGCCCGCCCACCTGCGCGTTCCACATGATCCAGCCGGTCGAGGTGAACCAGCTGAAGGTGTCGGCAGGGGTCAGGTTGCCGTGCAGCCCCTGCAGCACCAGATGCTCCAGCACGATGCCGCCGTGCCCGTGCACGATGGGCTTGGGGCTGCCGGTGGTGCCCGAGGAATAGACAACCCAGAGCGGATGATCGAAGGGCAGGTCGACCGGATCGGGTGCTCCGGGCGTGGCCAGCAGATCGGCCCAGTCGTGCCGGGTGGTGTGGCGCGGATCGATCCCGGTGCCCGCGTCCAGCGTGATCCAGTGGGCCAGCGTGGGCAGCCCGTCGATCAGCGCCTGCACCTGATCGGCGCGGTCGCGATACTTGCCGGTGAAATCATAACCGGTGATGGTGAATATCGCCTTCGGCTCGATCTGGTCGAACCGTTCCAGCACGGTGGGTGCGCCCATGTCGGGGGCACAGAGCGACCAGGTGGCCCCGATGCTCGCGCAGGCCAGAAAGGCGATGATCGTGTCGGGCGTGTTGGGCAGGTAACCCACGACCCGGTCGCCGGTTTCGATGCCCATGGCGCGCAGCGACGCGGCCAGCGCGCCCACGCGCGCGGCCAGATCGTCCCACGTCAGGGTGGTCAGGGTGCCATCCTCGGCCTCGTGATGGATCGCCGGGTGGCCGGGGCGGACGTGGCGCAGCACCTGATCGACATAGTTCAGACGCGCCCCCGGGAACCAGACCGCGCCGGGCATGACCGGGTTATCCAGAACCGTGTCGAACGGGGTGGGCGAGGTCAGGCCGTGATAGTCCCAGATCGAGCGCCAGAAGGCATCGGGCTGGTCGATCGACCACTGCCACAGCGTATCGTAGTCTTGGAAATCCAGCCCGTGTTCGTCGGCCAGCCACCGCATGTAGGCGGCCATGGTGCTGGATGCGGCGAACGCGGCCGATGGTGTCCAGATACCGTTTTGCACTGTCATTCTTCATGCCCTCCCGTGTTGGGCGGCATGGTTTGCGGGGGCGGCGCCGGGTGTCAAGCCCGCCCGCCCCCGCGGCGCGATTTACATCGACGCCAGCAGGCCTTCGCCGCCCGAGGTTTCGCAGGCACCGGGATTTTCCTCGGTGTTCAGAACCTTGACCACGCCATCCTCGACCAGCATCGCGTAACGCTTGGAGCGGGCCACCAGACCGGCGGGGGGAGCATCGAAATCCATGCCGATGGATTTGGTAAAGTCGCTTGAGGCATCGCCCAGCATGGTGATCCCGGCGTCCGTCGCGCCGGTGGCCTGACCCCAGGCCCCCATCACGAAGGGATCGTTGACCGAGATGCAGATGATCTCGTCCACGCCCTTTTCGGCAAACTGGTCCTTGGTGCGGATGAAGCTGGGCACATGGGCCGAATGGCAGGTCGGGGTAAAGGCACCGGGCACGGCAAAGATCGCGACCTTGCGGCCTGCCAGCTTGTCGGCCAGTTGCACCTGTTGCGGGCCGTCGGCGCCCATCTGGGTCAGCGTTGCGTCGGGCAGCTTGTCACCTGTTGAAATGGTCATCGAGTGTCCTTTTGTCCGGGTTTGCGTTTTCCATGGTGCAGGATATAGAATTTCTGCGCGGGCAAGACCAACGGATTTCTTTGCAGGAGGGCAGGCGATGACACATGTAGTCGTGGTGGGGGCAGGGCAGGCGGGTGCGTCGTTGGTGGCGCGGCTGCGCAGTCAGGGCTTTGACGGGCGGATCACCCTGATCGGCGAAGAGGCGGCCCCGCCCTACCAGCGCCCGCCGCTGTCCAAGAAATACCTGCTGGGCGAGATGGAGCTGGAGCGGCTGTATCTGCGGCCTGAAAGCTATTACTCGGAGAACGGGATCGACCTGCATCTGAACGAGGTGGTCAATGCCATCGACCGCGCCGACAAGGTGGTGATCGCGGGGGGGCACCGGCTGAATTATGACCATCTGGTGCTGACCACAGGGTCGGTGCCGCGCCGGTTGCCGCCTGCGGTGGGCGGCATGTTGCAGGGCGTTTATACCGTGCGCGACCTGCGCGATGTGGACAGCATGGCGGGCGCGTTCCGGCCGGGCGCGCGGGTGCTGATCGTCGGTGGCGGCTACATCGGGCTCGAGGCGGCGGCGGTGGCGTCCAGCAAGGGCCTTCAGGTGGTGCTGGTCGAGATGGCAGACCGCATCCTGCAACGGGTGGCCGCGCCGGAAACCAGCGGCTATTTCCGCGATCTGCACCGCGCGCATGGCGTGGACATCCGCGAGGGCGTGGGGCTGAGCACGCTTTTGGGCGAGGGGCATGTCACCGGCGCGCGGCTGACCGATGGCAGCGAGCTGCCGGTGGATTTCGTGATCGTGGGCGTTGGCATCACCCCCGCCACCGAACTGGCCGAGGCGGCGGGGCTGGAGATCGACAACGGCATCGCGGCGGATGCGCAGGGGCGCACCAGCGACCCGTCGATCTGGACTGCGGGCGATTGCGCCAGCTTTCCCCATGAGGCGGGGCGGCTGCGGCTGGAATCGGTGCCCAATGCCATCGACATGGCGGAATGTGTCGCCGACAACATCATGGGCGCAGGCAAGACCTATGTGCCGCAGCCCTGGTTCTGGTCGGATCAGTATGACGTCAAGTTGCAGATCGCGGGGCTGAACGCGGGCTATGACCGGGTGGTCACACGGGCGGGCGACAAGCCGGGCAGCGTGTCGTTCTGGTATTTTGCCGGTGACCGGCTGCTGGCGGTGGACGCGGCCAACGATCCCCGTGCCTATATGGTGGGCAAGCGTCAGATCGACAGCGGCAAGACCGCCGATCCGGGGGCCATCGCGGACCCGGCGACCGAGCTTAAATCGTTGCTGCAAGCGTGAGGATCATCGCGGGCGAGTTTCGCGGCCGCGCGCTGGCCAGCCTGGGCAAGGGTGACGCGGCCGCGCATCTGCGCCCCACCACCGACCGCACGCGCGAAAGCCTGTTCTCGGTGCTGCAAGGCGGGCGCTTTGGTGACCCGATCACGGACGCGCGCGTGCTGGACCTGTTTGCGGGCACAGGGGCGCTGGGCCTCGAGGCGCTGTCGCGTGGGGCCGATCATGTCACGTTCGTGGAAAACGGACGCAAGGCGCAGGCGCTGGTCAGTCGAAATATCGAGACTTTGCAAGTGGTTGATCGCAGCCGGCTGATCCGTCGCGATGCCACGCGGCTGGGGCGGAATGACGGTGCGCCCTTTGATCTGATCTTTCTGGACCCGCCCTATGGCAAGGGCATGGGCGAGCGCGCGCTGGAGGCTGCGCATGCCGGTGGATGGATAGGAAACACAGCGTTGATCGTGTGGGAGGAGGGTACAGACATTATTCTGCCCCATTGGTGCGTCAGAGAAGATATCCGACGGTATGGGGATACGGAAATTTCGCTGATGCGAGCTGCTGAAACATGAATACGTACTATCTGACTTTCTCTTGGCGGGACATTCCCGTGGCACGGCTGACGAACCGGCTGACGATGCGGTTTTTCGGGCCATTGCGCTGGATCGCGGTGCTGCTGGCGGTGACGGTGCTGTTTGCGTCGTTCAACCTTTTGCAGACCCATGTGTTTCCGCATGAAAGCGGGGCGCAACTGTCCACGGTGCTGGCCGTCATCTGCTGCGCGGTGACGCTGGGCATCGGCAACACGCTGGGCCACAAGAGGTTGCAGGCGGAACTGGCGAATGCGCCGATCCGGCAGAAACCCTGCAGCCTGGCGATCAATCAGTACGGCATCGCGGGCGGGGGCGGTGCGCTGTATTCGCATGTGGATTGGGCCGATGTGACCGAGATCGCGGAAACCGGCAGTTTCATCCTGATCATGCTGTCGCCGCTGGAATACATCCCGATCCCTGATTTCTCGCTTCCGCCCGAAACGACGCGATCCGACCTGGTGCGGCAGTTGCGTGAATGGCATGCGGCCGCGCAGGCAACAGGTGACGAGGCTTTTGCCTGACCCCGAAAACCCGGCGGCTTACTGGTCGTAGGTCGGGTGGAACCGGCCTGCGGGCGACAGGGTGAAAATCTGCGCGCCATCTGCCGTGACACCCACCGAGTGTTCGAACTGCGCTGACAAGGATTTGTCACGCGTCACCGCCGTCCAGTCATCGGCCAGCACCTTGGTTTCCGGGCGGCCAAGGTTGACCATCGGTTCGATGGTGAAGAACATCCCCTCTTCCAGCCGGGGGCCGGTGCCGGGGCGACCATAGTGCAGCACGTTGGGTGGAGCGTGAAACACCCGGCCCAGCCCGTGACCGCAGAAATCGCGCACGACCGACATGCGCTGGGACTCCACATAGGTCTGGATCGCGTGGCCGATGTCGCCAAAGGTGTTTCCGGGTTTGACCGCCTCGATCCCAAGCATCAGGGAGTCATGCGTGACCTGAATCAGACGCTCGGCCTTGCGCGACAGCTTGCCCGCCACATACATGCGGCTGGTATCGCCATACCAGCCATCCACGATCACGGTCACGTCGATGTTCAGGATGTCGCCATCCTTGAGTTTCTTGTCGCCGGGAATGCCGTGGCAGACAACGTGATTGATCGAAATGCACGAGGCATGCCTGTAGCCCTTGTAGCCGATGGTGGCCGATTTCGCGCCAGCATCGGCGATCATCTGTTCGATCAGGCGGTCGATCTCGCCGGTGGTCTGACCGGGAAAGACATGGGGTGCAATGTCGTCAAGTATGCGCGCGGCCAATGCACCGGCGGTTTCCATGCCGGCGAATTCCGTTGCTTCGTGAATACGGATGCCGTCGCGTGTCACGCGACCCCTGTGCGCTTCGTTCAATTTGTCGGACCTTTTGCCGAATTTCAAAATCATACGCCCTATTTAGGGCAAAATATACCCAAGGACCAGTGCGGCGAATCGCGTACGCCCGTTCAGGGATGCACAAATGCAAGTGGTCGGCCAAGCGTTATCTTATGCGGCGTGATCGCGCAGTCAAATACCATCACCCGCACCCCTGCCTGCATCGCCCGGGACAGCCCCGCGGCATAGGCCGGGTCGATGTCTGCGGCGATGCCCGCGCGGTCGCAATCGGTGCGCTGCACCAGATACAGCATCGCGGCACGCGCGCCTTGCGCGGCAATCTGCGACAACTCGTGCAGATGTTTCAGCCCGCGCGCGGTGACGCTGTCGGGAAACTCGGCCAGCCCCGGCTGGCGCGACAGGGTGACGGATTTCACCTCGACCCAGGTATCGGGGCCGTCACCGGACAGCAGGAAATCGATGCGTGAGTTTTCGCCGTATTTCACCTCGGGGCGCACGATGGGGGCTGACAGCCCCGGCACCTGCCCTGCCTGCAAGGCGGCGCGCAGGGCGCGGTTGGGCACGGATGTGTCCACGCCGGTGAAATGGCCATTGTCATGCTCGACCAGCCGCCAGCCGTATTTCAGTTTTTTCTTCGGGTCGTCATTGGGTTCCAGCCAGATGCGCATCCCCGGATCGGCAAGACCCATCATCGAGCCGGGATTGGCGCAATGGGCGGTGATCTCGGTCCCGTCTTCCAGCCGTGCATCGGCCAGGAACCGCTTGTAGCGGCGGATCAGCGTGGCGGGCACAAGGGGCGTTTGAAAGCGCATGACAGGCGGCCTATGCGCTGCCGGCCAAAAAGGCAATTGTGTGAAAAAGAGAATTTTGATAAATAATAAAAAGAATCAATTATCAATATGGAGTTTCGTCATGACACGATTTTTGCCGCCTTACCTGTTCCTGTCGCTCTTGCTGCCGCTGGCAGCGATTTGGCTTTGGCATCCCCCGGCGCAGGTGCCGTTCGAGATCAACGTGCCGCCATGGGACGTGCCCCTGATCCTGGGTCTGGTGCTTGTGATCTGGGCGCGCGTGCAGTTCAGGCAAAGCGACAGCGAGATCATGACCTTCGATACACCGCGCAATCTGGTCACGACCGGGGTCTTCAGACTGTCCCGCAATCCGATGTATCTGGGTTTTGCGCTGATCCTTTTGGCTGGCGCCTTGTACGTGAATTTCTGGTGTGCCTTTGTCGTGCCTGCGGTATTTCTTGCAGTGTGCCAGTGGTGGAATATCCCCGCCGAGGAACGCAACATGCGCGCAGAGTTCGGACCGGCCTATGACGCCTATGCCGCCCGGGTGCGCCGCTGGATATGACATGGCACGACCAAAACCCGACACCGAAAAGATCAGGCACAAGCTGTTGCAGGCCGCCGAGGACATGCTGGCCGAAACCGGCGGCAGGCGCCTGGTCCTGTCCGAGATTGCGCGCCGCGTCGGGCTGAGCCAAAGCCATGCCCACAACTTCTTTGCGACCAAATCCGATCTGGTGCGCGCGCTGGCCGAACGCTGGTTTGCCGAGGTCGAGGGTGCCTTGGACGCGGTGCAGAAGGATCAACTGGATCCTGCCGAGGCACTTGAGGCTTATGTGCTGACCATCTTGCGGCTGAAACGGGCGCGTCATGATGCCGATCCGCGGCTGTTTGCGGCCTATATCGATCTTGCGGGCGATCATGGTGACGTGATCGCGGCTCACGCGGGGCGATTGCGGGATGGTCTGCGTGAAATCTTGTCACGACAGGTGCCATCGTCACATCTGGAGACGGCAACGGATATGGTCATGGATGCGACAGTGGCCTTTCGCATACCGCACATGATCGCCCTGATGCGCCCGGGCGCAAGTGATGAACGGGCGCGCCGGGTTGTCGCCATGTGTCAGGCGGCCCTGAATGGCGGGTTGCCGCGCGAGTGATGCATTGGAAAGCCCCGGGCGCTGGTCTAAAGTTGCGGCGTGGCCAACATCAGCAAGAAAGATACCCATGACCAACCCCACCGCCGCCATGATCGTGATTGGCGATGAGATCCTGTCCGGGCGCACGCGGGATTCCAACATGCATTATCTGGCGCAGGAACTGACCAAGGCGGGCATCAACCTCGCAGAGGTGCGCATGGTCAGCGACGACCCGGGCGCGATCGAGGGTGCGGTGCGGGCGTTGTCGTCGGCCTTTGACCATGTGTTCACCAGCGGCGGGATCGGCCCGACCCATGATGACATCACCGCCGATTGCATCGCGCGGGCCTTTGACCGGGCCATCGACGTGCGCGACGATGCGCGCGCGCTGTTGCAGGTGCATTATGACCGGATGGGCACCGACCTGAACGCCGCGCGGCTGCGCATGGCGCGTATCCCCGAGGGCGCCGTGCTGATCGAGAACCCGGTTTCCGCCGCGCCGGGATTCTCGATTGAAAACGTGCATGTGCTCGCAGGTGTGCCGGCGGTGTTTCAGGCGATGGTGGCCAGCGTGGTGCCGACGCTGGTGGGCGGCAAGCCGCTGCTGTCGCAGTCGCTGCGCGTGTTCCGGGGCGAGGGCGATATCGCCGGGCCGCTGGGCGCGCTGGCCCATGACTTTCCAGACCTGTCCATCGGATCGTACCCGTTCCAGAAAGACGGGGCCTATGGCGCGCAGATCGTCATTCGCGGGCAGGATGCCGCGCAGGTGGATGCGGCGATGACGCGGCTGTCGCGGATGTTCGACGCATGATGCCCACGGTGCAGCGGCTGTATGACGTGGTGGATGGGACATGGCCCGCCGCCGGGTTTCAGCGGCTTGGACCCTGGATGATCCGCGAGGGGCAGGGCGGCGGGCAGCGCGTGTCGGCGGCCAATGCGGTGGACCCGGTGCGCGATGCCGACATACCGCAGGCCGAGGATGCTATGCAAAAACTGGGCCAGCCCCGGCTGTTCCAGATCCGGCAGGGCGACGAGGCGCTGGATGCGATGCTGGCAGCCCGGGGCTATGCCGTTGTCGATCCGGTCAATATCCATGTCGCGCCGGTGGACGCCGTGGCCACTGAACGCCCGCCGCGCATCACCACATTCTGCCTGTGGGAGCCGCTGGCGATCCAGATCGACATGTGGGCCGCCGGGGGCATCGGGCCGGGGCGGATTGCGGTGATGCACCGCGCCAAGGGGCCGAAAACCAGCCTGATCGGGCGGCTGAACGATCATCCTGGTGGCACCGGCTTTGTCGCCATGCACGACGGCATCGCGATGGTTCACGCGCTGGAGGTGCTGGAACACCAGCGCCAGCAGGGCATGGGCCGCTATTTCATGCGCGAGGCCGCGTTCTGGGCGCAGGCCAACGGGGCCAGCCACCTGTCTGTGGTCTGCACCCAAGGTAACGACGGGGCGAACGCGCTCTATTCTTCCCTCGGGATGACCCTTGTGGGACAGTATCACTATCGCAAGCACGAGGAGGATTTCGCATGAGCGACAAAGACATTCCCACAGCCCTGAACCTGCCGCAGGTCGATCCGTTGCCACCGGCGACGCAAAAGTATTTCGACATCTGTCAGGACAAGCTGGGGCTGGTGCCCAACGTGCTGCGCGCCCATGCGTTCGACATCGACAAGCTGGATGCGTTTTCGGCGCTGTACAACAACCTGATGCTGGCCGACAGCGGGCTGAGCAAGCTGGAGCGCGAGATGATCGCGGTGGCGGTCAGCTCGGTCAATCGCTGCTTCTATTGCATGACGGCGCATGGGCAGGCGGTGCGCGCGCTCTCGGGCGACCCCAAACTGGGCGAGGCGCTGGTGATGAATTACCGCGTCGCTGACATCACGCCGAAACAGCGCGCGATGCTGGATTTCGCGGTGATGATGACAGAGGCAAGCCACCGGATCGAGGAATCGGATCGCGAGGCGCTGCGCGCGCATGGCTTTACCGACCGCGACATCTGGGACATTGCCAATGTGGCGGGGTTCTACAACATGACGAACCGCGTGGCCTCGGCCGTCGATATGCGCCCCAATGACGAGTATCACGCCCAGAACAGATGATGCGCCGTGCCGCTGCCCTTGTCCTGTGTCTGGTCGCTGCGCCGGCGTCCGCACTGGAGCTGAGCCTGCCGGTCAGCGCGCGGCCCACGGCAGAGGTGGTGACCGACCCTGACAGCTATGCCCTGCCCACCGGCCCGTTTGACGCGGGCAGGGTGCCGGCGCAGCAGGTCGAGGGGCGGGTATCGCGGCAGGCGTGGCGGATCGCCGGGCAGAACATGACCACGCTGCAACTGTTCGCGCCGCTGCGCGATCAGCTGTCCGATGCCGGTTACGAGGTGATGTTCGACTGCGCCGATGCGGGCTGCGGCGGGTTCGATTTCCGGTTCGAGATCGAGGTGCTGCCCGCGCCCGCGATGTATGTCAGCCTGACCGATTTTCGATTTGTCGCGGCACGCAAGGGTGCGGGCGATCACGTGACCCTGCTGGTCAGCCGCACCGGCAGTGCCGGGTTCGTGCAACTGGTGCGGGTCACGGGGCAGGGGGCCGAGGCGGACCTGCCCCGGATCACGGAAACTGTCACGCCGATGGCGGGCAATGGTGATCTGGCGCAGGAATTGCTGGCGCAAGGGCACGCGGTTCTGAGCGATCTGGAGTTTGCCACCGGGACATCGGATCTGAGCGAAGGGACCTATGCCTCGCTGGAGGCCCTGGCAGGGTTCATGCAGGTCAATTCGCAGGCCCGGATCGCACTGGTGGGTCATACCGATGCGGTGGGCGCGCTGGACGGCAATATCGCGCTGTCGAAACGACGCGCGGTTGCGGTGCTGGAACGGTTGGCGGATGCCCATGGCGTGCCGCGCGACCGGATGGTGGCCGAGGGCATGGGCTATCTGTCGCCCATTGCCCCCAACACCACGCCCGAGGGCCGCGAGGCCAATCGCCGGGTCGAGGTTGTTCTGCTGAACACCGACTAGCGCGTGTTATTCCGGGGTCGTCGCCTGCGGCGCGCCGGTGGCCATGTTGGTGCCGATATACGGCTTCTTGGCAGATTTCCACGCGGCGAACCCGCCGTCCAGATGCGCGATCTGCGTCACGCCAGCGGCAATGGCTGCACGCGCGACGCGCTCGGACCGCACGCCCGAGCCGCAATGGAACACGATGCGCTTGTCCGACTGGCCCGGCAGCTTGTCGCCGTTGAAAAACGCCATCGGCATCAGCAGCGCGCCTTCGATATGTTCGAACATGTACTCCTGCGGGGTGCGCACGTCGATCAGCACGACTTCGTTGGCGTCAAAGGCTGTCGCCACCTCGTCCACGGACCAGGTTTCAAAACTCGCGTCGCCAATCTTTTCGGTTTTCATGCTGTGTCTCCTTAAAACTTGTTTGCCGGGATCTTGAAGTAGGCATTGCCATCGCTTTCGGTCGGGGCAAGACGCCCGCCGCGCAGATTCACCTGCAAGGCGTAGAGCATGCGGTCGGGCAGCGACAGGGTGGCGTCCCGATCGTCGCGCAACTGGCGGAACGCCGCTTCGGTCTTGCCGGCCAGATGCGGGTTGTGCGCCTTGTGCTGCGCCACCGTCGCCTCCCATGCGGGGTCTTGGCGGTCGCCCACGGGCGGGTAGTCATGGCCGACGAAAAGGCGGGTGTCGTCGGGAAGCGACAGGATGGATTGCAGGCTGTTCCACAGATCGGCAGAGGTGCCGCCGGGGAAATCCGCGCGGCTGGTGCCAGCATCCACATGCATCAGCGTGTCATGCACAAAGGCGGCATCCCCGATGACATAGGTGATCGAGCCCAGCGTATGCCCGGGGTGCAGCATCACGCGCACGTCAAGATCGCCAATGCGGAACGTCTCGCCATCGGCGAACAGCCGGTCGAAATCACGGTCGGGGTCGAACGCGTCGGGCAGGTTGTAGAACCCGGCCCACAGGGTTGCGATGTCGCGGGTTTTCGCGCCGATGGCGTTGGGCGCGCCGGTCTGGTCCTTGAGCCATGCGCTGGCCATCATGTGATCGGCATGGGGGTGGGTATCGAGCACCCATTGCACGGTCAGGCCCTGCGCGGCGACGAAATCCAGCACCTCCTGCGCGCTGTCGGTGCGGGTGCGGGCGTGGGCGGGGTCGAAATCCAGCACAACGTCGATCAGCGCCGCCTTTTTGGTGGCCGGGTCGGCGGCGACATACATGATCGAGCCTGTGTCGGGGTCGTAGAATCCCGTGACCTCGGGTGACTTGGGGCCGGTGGACGGGCTGGTGCGGGTGAACATCGGTGCCTCATTTCTTGTGCTTCAAAGATACGTTTCACATGCAGGTAATAGAATATTATGGGATCACAAGGGGTGGTGCCGCATTTCCTGTCTATCCCTGCAACTCGCGCAGCATCGTCTTGCAGTGGTCTATCATGAAATCGGCAAACACCTGCACCTTGGGATCGCGATAGCGGCGCGAGGGCGACAGGCAGGCCAGTTGCGTGGGCAGTGGCGGTGTATCCGTGGCCACGGGCACCAGCGCGCCGCTGGCCAGATGGGCGGCCACCTCGAACAGCGGTTTCAGGACGATCCCGGCCCCGTCCAGCGCCCAGCCGGTCAACACGTCGCCATCGTCGCTTTCCAGCGGGCCGGTGATCTCGAACCGTTTTGGGCCGTCAGGCGTTTGCAGTGTCCATTGAAATTCCTGCGCGCCCGGAAAGCGCAGGTTCAGGCAGTCATGCCCCTGGGCCACCAGCGCGGCCCCGTCACGGGGCATGCCGCGCCGGGCGAGATAGGCAGGGGCGGCGCAAAGGACGCGCGGACATTCCTCGATTACGCGGACCTTGAGATCGCTGTCGGTCAGCGGGCCAAGGTGAAACGCCAGGTCCAGCCCCTCGCCCGCCACGTCGATCACCCGGTCGGACAGGCGCAGGCGGATGTCGATACGCGGATACTGCGCCTTGAAGGCGGGCACGGCGGGCGCGATGAACCGCCGCCCCACGCCCAGGGGGGCCGCCACGAACAGCGTGCCGCGGGGGGACTGGCTGGCCTCCATCACCGCGGCCTCGGCGGTGTCTATCGCCTCGAGTATCCGGCAGGCCCCATCATAGAACGTGCGCCCGTGTTCCGTGGCCGTCAGCGCGCGGGTGGTGCGGTTGAACAGCCGCACGCCCAGATGCTTTTCCAACTCGGCGATGCGCGACGAGGCGACGGCGGGCGAGGCGCGCTGGTCGCGGGCGGCGGCACTCATGCTGCCCAATTCATAGACGCGCACGAACATGCGGATGTTGTTCACATAGGCCATTTTCAGATTCTTTTTGAAACTGTTCCCGCTACCTGATGGATTAACAGACAAATGCCGCCTGCGGTAGGCTGCCGCGACCCAACCGGAAAGAGGTTCGAATGTATGATCTGGCCGCCATCGGCGCATGGGCCGAATTTGCCATACGCTGGCTGCATGTGATCACCGCGATCGCGTGGATCGGGTCGTCGTTCTATTTCATCGCGCTGGATCTGGGCCTGCACCGTGACCGCGCGTTGAGTACCGGCGCGGATGGCGAGGAATGGCAGGTGCACGGCGGCGGGTTCTACCACATCCAGAAATACCTGGTGGCTCCGGCCCACATGCCGGACGGGCTGGTGTGGTTCAAATGGGAAAGCTATGCCACCTGGCTGTCGGGCTTTGCCCTGCTGGCGGTGGTCTATTACCTTGGGGCCGAGTTCTATCTGGTCGATCCGGCGGTATGGGACGTGGCGCCGGGCTGGGCGATCCTCATTTCCATCGCGTCGCTGGGGTTTGGCTGGCTGGTCTATGACCTGCTGTGCAACCGTTTCGTCAACGCCAACCAGACCGGGCTGATGGTGGCGCTGTTCGTGGTGCTGGTGGGGATGTCGTATTTCTATGCCTCCGTCTTTTCTGGGCGGGCGGCGCTGCTGCATCTGGGGGCGTTCACCGCCACGATCATGTCGGCCAACGTGTTCATGATCATCATCCCGAACCAGAAGATCGTCGTGGCCGACCTGATGGCGGGGCGCAAGCCGGATGCGAAATACGGCAAGATCGCCAAGCAGCGCAGCACGCATAACAATTACCTGACGCTGCCGGTGATCTTCCTGATGCTGTCCAATCACTATCCGCTGGCCTTTGCCAGCGAGTGGAACTGGGTGATCGCGTCATTGGTGTTCCTGTTGGGGGTGACGATCCGGCATTTCTTCAATTCGATGCATGCGCGCAAGGGGATGCCGTGGTGGACATGGGCGGCGACCACGGCGATCTTCATCGTGATCATGTGGCTGTCTACCGCCCCGATGTTCCGCACGCCCGCGCCTGAACAGGCGCAGGGCGCTGGCGTCCGTTTCGCGCAGGCCGCGGGCTATGACGAGGTGCATGACATCGTGATGGGCCGCTGTTCGATGTGCCACGCGGCCGAGCCGTTCTGGGACGGCGTCCTGTGGCCGCCCAAGGGCGTGCGGCTGGACACCGAGTATCAGATTACCCGGCAGGCGCGGGCGATCTATCTGCAATCGGGGCTGACCCATGCCATGCCCCCGGCCAACCTGAGCTATATGGAAGAGGACGAGCGCGCCAAGATCGTCGCGTGGTATCGCGCGGCGACCGGGGGTTAGCCGCTGCCGATCAGCGCCCCGGCTGCGAACACCAGCGCGCCCCCCAGAACAACCTGAAACGCCGCGCGCATGAACGGGGTTTCCATGAATTTGTTCTGGATCCACGCGATCGCCCACAGTTCGATGAACACCACGACAAAGGCGATGATGGTGGCGGTCCAGAAATCGGTGATCAGGTAGGGCAGGGCGTGGCCCAGACCGCCCACCGTGGTCATCACGCCCGACGATATCCCGCGTTTCCACGGGCTGCCGCGCCCTGACAATTCGCCGTCGTCGCTGGCGGCCTCGGTAAACCCCATCGAGATGCCGGCACCCACCGACGCGGCGAGACCGACCAGAAAGGTGGTCCACGTGTCCTGCGTGGCAAAGGCCGTGGCAAAGATGGGCGCCAGCGTGCTGACCGACCCGTCCATCAGACCGGCCAGACCCGGCTGCACCCATGTCAGGATGAACTGGCGGTGCGACTTGCGCGCCTCGCTGTCGCGGGCGTCGTCGGAGAGGTGCTGTTCCTCAAGCCGGGTTGCGGTGGTCTGGTGCCCGGCCTCGGCGGCGGCCAGATCACCCAGCATCTTGCGGGTTTCGGCGTCGGATGTGTTCTGCGCCGCGGTCAGGTAAAAGTGCTCGGCGTCCCGCTCCATCGCCTCGGCCTCGTCGCGGATGCGTTCGATGCCCAGATTCTCGACCAGCCAGACGGGGCGGCGGGCGTAATAGCCAGCGACGTGTTCGCGCCTGATCAGGGGGATGACATCCCCGAACCGTTTGCGGTGCAGGTCGATCAGGCGCTGGCGGTGCTGGTCCTCCTCGACCGCCATGCCGTCGAACACCTTGGCGGTGTCAGGGTAATCGGGGCGCAGCATTTCGGCGTAAGAGCGGTAGATGCGGCCATCATCCTCTTCCGAGGAAATGGCCAGCGCCAGAA
This sequence comes from Lacimonas salitolerans, assembly GCF_042677865.1. Classification (NCBI taxonomy): domain Bacteria; kingdom Pseudomonadati; phylum Pseudomonadota; class Alphaproteobacteria; order Rhodobacterales; family Paracoccaceae; genus Lacimonas; species Lacimonas salitolerans. The sequence goes on from NZ_JBHUDD010000047.1 coordinate 53,816, forward strand.
CCTCCTGCTCGGACAGGTCGCGAAAATTTCGACGTTGGGTAAGAAAGCGCATCACAGCCTCATGAATTAGAATAATTCTAAAGTAGATGGCTGACGCGAGGATGCAAGTCCCTTGTGCTTGCTGAAACTGAACCGAACGGTTTACACTTGGCGACAGGAGAGGATTATCCATGGATGCACCAGGCGCAGCGGAGATCCGAAAGGGTCGCAAGTTCGATCAGGTCTTGCGGGGCGCGCGCGAGGTGTTCATGCGGGACGGATTCGAAGGCGCGTCGGTCGATGATATCGCGCGGGCTGCGGGCGTGTCGAAAGCCACTCTTTATGCCTATTTCCCAGACAAGCGCGTGCTTTTCTTCGAGGTGGTGCGCAACGAATGCGAGCTGCAGGCCGAGCGCGCGGTCGAACTGATCGACGATGACGCGCCGCCGCGTGCGGTGCTGACCATGGTGGCGCAAAGGATCGTGCCGTTCCTGCTGTCAGATTTCGCGCGGCGCATCTTTCGCATCTGCCTGGCCGAGTCGGACAGGTTTCCCGAGCTTGGGCGCGCGTTCTATGAAAGCGGGCCGGAACTTGGCCGCGCGCGGCTGACCGAGTACATGCGCGATGCTGTGGCGCGGGGCGAATTGCACATCGTTGATTTCGATCTGGCCGCCGATCAGTTTGCCGAGCTGTGCAAGGCGCATGTCTGGGTGCGGTCGGCCTTTGGCGTGCAGACCGAATACACCGAGGCCGAGTTGGCCCGGGTGATCGACGGCGCGGTCGAGACGTTTCTGGCCCGCTACGGGGTCTAGTCGATCCGCCGCACCAACAGCTGGTTGCCCGCGCCGATCTTTGTCTCGAACACCTTCAGTTCCGCCACCAGATCGGACAGCTTGCGCTTGCCATAGGTGCGGCTGTCGAAATCGGGGTGATCGGCCTGAATCTGCTGACCCAGCCGGCCCAGCGGATACCATTCGTCGTCCTGATCCACCTTCTCCATCGCATCGAACAGCAGTTGGCGCGCCGTGACCATCGCGTCCTGCGACAGGCCTGCCTTGGGGCTGTCCTTTTTCGGCTCGTCCGATTTGGCAAGGTTCTCGATCGCGACAAAGCGGTTGCAAGCGTTCTTCAGCGCGGGCGGGGCCTTGGATTCGCCGATGCCGATCACGGTCAGGCCCTGTTCGCGGATGCGGCTGGCCAGTCGGGTGAAATCGCTGTCCGACGATACCAGCACGAAGCCGTCGAAATGACCCGCATGCAGGATGTCCATCGCGTCGATCACCAGCCCGATGTCTGATGAATTCTTGCCCTTGGTCGCCGCCGTCTGCTGGTATTGCACCAGCCCCAGTTCCTGCGCCACGCGGGTCCAGCCCGACAGGTGGTTGTTTCCCCAGTCGCCATAGACACGACGCAGGCCCGGTTCGCCGAAACTTGTCACCTCTTTCAGGATGGCATCGGCGTATTTGGCGGGCACGTTGTCGGCGTCGATCAGCACGGCCAGAAGGGGGGTGTCTTTGGGCAAGTCTGCGGTCCTTTCGCTTTGGCGCAGAGTCGCACTGTCAGACGCGCGGCGCCACCCCCTTTCAGCGCCGTGCATCCAGTTTGCGGATCAGGGCCGCCACGCGCTGGCCGATGGCGGTGCTGCCCTTGATGGACGGGTGGATGCCGTCGGGGGCGTGAAAGGACGTATCGCCATGGGGCACCAGATCGGCGTTGGACAGGAAATGCACGCCGTCGATCTGCCGGGCCATGACGTTCAGCCGTGCCTCGAAGGCGTCGCCCTCGTCGCGGCAACCGTCGATGATGGAGGTCCAGCCGGGGCTGCGCAGGTAGCCGATATAGATCACCTGCGCCCCGGTTGCCCGGATGCGGCGCATCAGGTCGGGCACGGCCCCCTTGCGCCCATCGGGCGAGACCATCCGGTCCATCCGCCGATGACAGCGCGAACAGCCACAGCCCAGCCACAGGTCGTTGCCGCCACCGGTCACCAGCACCCAGTCGGGGCTGTCCTTGCCGAACTGTGCCGAAATGCGCATGCCCATAGCGCCGGTCATTGGCAGGTTGTAGATCACATGTGCGCCCGAAACGGCACGGGTTTCCACCGGCTCTTTCAGGGCACCCGCTACGATCTGCGGGATCGACCGGCCTGCAAGGGTATTCCACGCCATCAGGGAATCGCCGATGGCGATGATGCGCGCCTGCGGCCCCACGCTGCGCTCGACACCCTGCGCCGACAGCGGCGCTGCCAGACACAGCAGCATTGCCAACCCGGCGATCAGTCTGTTCAGGAAATACCGTACCACAACCCAGCCTTACCCTTCATGCGCCCGGACATCTGGACCTGTCGCGCACCCAGGCCATGATCCGATCCATACAGGCAGCACCGGGCCGGGTGAAGGCCCCAGCATGCCGTTTGCAGCCGGTTGCGGTGCCTGCGCCAACCTTTTGCTTTCAAAAACTGCAAAAACACGTTAAGTCGCGCGCATCTGAGACGTGACGCCCTGACCCCGGCGCATGGCAGGATGAGGGGGTCGGCGGCAATGGGGCCGCCATTCAATCGGGGACCCGGGATACGCCCGGGAGTGCCCAGACAGGAAACGACGATGTTCAACACTACGACGAAATCAATGCAGTGGGGCGATGAAACGCTGACACTGGAAACGGGCAAGGTTGCCCGTCAGGCAGACGGTTCCGTGATTGCCACGCTGGGCGAAACCAGCGTCATGGCCAACGTGACCTTTGCCAAGGAACCCAAGCCCGGATTGGATTTCTTTCCGCTGACGGTTCACTATCAGGAAAAATACTATGCTGCGGGCAAGGTGCCTGGCGGTTTCTTTAAGCGCGAGGCGCGTCCTTCGGAAAAGGAAACCCTGACCGCGCGTCTGATCGACCGTCCGATCCGCCCGCTGTTCGTGCCCGGTTTCCGGCATGAAACGCTGGTGATGTGCACGGTGCTGTCGCACGATCTGGAAAACGATCCCGACATGGTTGCGATGATCGCCACCAGCGCCGCGCTGACGCTGTCGGGCGTGCCCTTCATGGGGCCGATCGGGGCCTGCCGCGTCGGGTTTGTCGATGGCGAATACGTGCTGAATCCGGCCGTGGACGACATGCATGATCTGCGCCTCAAGCCCGAGCAGCGGCTTGATCTGGTCGTGGCCGGCACCAAGGACGCGGTGATGATGGTCGAATCGGAGGCTTACGAGCTGACCGAGGCCGAGATGCTGGGCGCGGTTAGCTTTGCCCACCAGCAGATCCAGCCGGTGATCGACCTGATCATCGACCTGGCCGAATCCGCCGCGAAAGAGCCGTTCAACTTTCAGCCGCCGGATTATTCGGATCTGTACGAGGCCGTCAAAGCCGCAGGCGAAACGAAGATGCGCGAGGCCTATGCGATCCTGGACAAGCAGGAGCGCACCACAGCCGTGCAAGCCGCCAAGGAGGCGATCAAGGCCAGCCTGACCGAAGAGCAGCTTGAGGATTCGAACCTGGGTTCGGCGCTGAAAAAGCTGGAATCGGTGGTGCTGCGCGGTGCCGTGGTCAGGGACGGCAAGCGGATCGATGGCCGTGCGCTGGACACAGTGCGCCAGATCGTGTGCGAGACCGGCCTGCTGCCGCGCACGCATGGTTCTGCCCTGTTCACCCGTGGGGAAACCCAAGGTCTGGTCGTGACCACGCTGGGCACCGGCGACGACGAACAGTTCGTTGATGCGCTGCACGGCACGTCCAAGCAGAACTTCATGCTGCATTACAACTTCCCCCCCTATTCGGTGGGCGAGGCGGGGCGCGTCGGCCCTCCGGGGCGTCGCGAGATCGGCCATGGCAAGCTGGCATGGCGTGCGTTGCAGGCGGTTCTGCCGGCTCCGACCGATTTCCCGTACACCATCCGCATCGTGTCCGAGATCACGGAATCCAACGGCTCGTCCTCGATGGCGTCGGTCTGCGGTGGCTCGCTGTCGATGATGGACGCGGGCGTGCCTCTCAAGACCGCGGTGGCCGGTGTGGCCATGGGCCTGATCCTTGAAGATGACGGATCATACGCGATCCTGACCGACATCCTGGGTGACGAAGACCACCTTGGCGACATGGACTTCAAGGTTGCGGGCACCGAGGCTGGCATCACCAGCCTGCAGATGGACATCAAGGTTGCGGGCATCACGCCCGAGATCATGGAAAAGGCACTGGCGCAGGCCAAGGCCGGCCGGATGCACATCCTGGGCGAGATGAACAAGGCGCTCTCGGGTGCCGGTGACTTCTCGGCGCATGCGCCGCGGATCGAGACGATGCAGATCCCCACCGACAAGATCCGCGAAGTGATCGGGTCGGGCGGCAAGGTGATCCGCGAGATCGTCGAAGTCTCGGGTGCCAAGGTCGACATCAACGACGAAGGCATCATCAAGATCGCGTCGCCCAACGGTGAAGCCATCAAGAAGGCATACGACATGATCTGGTCGATCGTGGCCGAGCCGGAAGAGGGTGGCATCTACAAGGGCACGGTCGTCAAGATCGTCGATTTCGGTGCCTTCGTGAACTTCTTTGGCAAGCGCGACGGTCTGGTGCACGTGTCCCAGATCGAGAATCGCCGCCTGAACCATCCGTCGGATGTGCTGAAAGAAGGTCAGGAAGTCTGGGTCAAGCTGCTGGGCTTTGACGATCGCGGCAAGGTGCGCCTGTCGATGAAGGTCGTTGACCAGGAGACCGGCGAAGAAGCCACCAAAGAGGCCGAAGAAGCCGAAGGCTGAAACGTCATTGCATATCATTGACTTGAACGGGGCCGACGATGTGTCGGCCCCGTTTTTCGTTCAGGGTGCTGGTGCGGCGCGAAACCGCGTCAGCCGACCAGCGCGTTGTCATCGCGCTTGACCGCGATCACCGACGACCGGGGCAGGCCCGTGCCATCGGGCCAGGAGCCGCCAGGGTGCTGGATGCCGACGAACATGGTGCGCCGATCCGCAGACCAGCACAGGCCGGTGACTTCGCAGCCCTTGGGACCGGTCAGAAAGCGCACGATTTCGCCTGTGACAGGGTCGCCCACCAGCATCTGGTTGTTGCCCATGCCGACGAACTCGCCCTCGTTGCTGTCGTTGCCGTCGGTCTGAATCCAGACCAGCCCATGGCTGTCAAAGGCCATCCCGTCGGGCGAGTTGAACAGGTTGCCCTCGTTCACGTTCTGCGACCCGCCATAGATGTTGTTATAGACCCTGGGGTTGCCCGCCATGACATAGAGATCCCAGTCAAAGGCCGTGTTGGCGTGATCGTCCTCTGCCGGACGCCAGCGCACGATCTGACCGTAATTGTTTGTCTCGCGCGGGTTGGGGCCGTTGACCGGGGTGTCATCGCCACCGGCGTTGGGCTTGACGCCACGGTTCCGGTTGTTGGTCAGGCAGCAATAGGCCTCGACCGCATGGGGGTTGGCTGCGATCCACTCGGGACGGTCCATCGTGGTGGCCCCGACCTTCGATCCCGCCATGCGGGCAAAGATCAGGATTTCTGCCAGTTCCATGCCCGTTGTTTCGGGGGTCAGGGCCAGCCATTCGCCCGTGCCGTCATCGTCGAACCGCGCGGCGAACAGCGTGCCGTCATCCAGCAGGCCATCGGTCGGGCCACCCGGCACGTAGACGCCGTTGGACACGAACTTGTACAGAAACTCGCCGCGCTCGTCATCGCCCATGTAGACGACGACGCGGCCATCGGGGGCCAGAACGACCTCGGCGTTCTCGTGTTTGAACCGGCCCAGCCCGGTGTGCTTGACCGGGGTGCTGTCGGGGTCTGTCGGGTCGATTTCCACCACCCAGCCCGCGCGATGTGGCTCGTTGGGGTTTTTCGACGTGTCAAACCGCGCGTCGTGCTTGTGATAATCATAGCCCCAGCCGTCGCTGCCGATGCCATAGCGGCCATAGCCATCCACCAGCGCATTCGGCTTTTGATCCTGCACCTCTTCGGTCGATCCGAAGTAACCGTTGAAGTTCTCTTCGCAGGTCAGATAGGTGCCCCAGGGCGTCTTGCCCGAGCCGCAGTTGTTCAGCGTGCCCAGTGACGCGGTGCCGGTCGGGTCGGCCTCGGTCTTCATCAGGTCATGACCGGCGGCTGGGCCTGCGATGGTCATCGGCGTGCGATGCGTGATGCGACGGTTGAACCGGCTGTCGGTGACCACCTCCCATCCGCTGTCGGATTCGCGGATTTCCATCACCGTCACGCCTTGCAGGTTTTGCAGTTTGCGAACGTCATCGGCATTGGCAACCACACCTTCCTGCGCGGCGGGCAGGTTGACCTTGCGGTTGGTGTATTCGTGGTTCACCGCGATAAGCTGGTGACCCCGAAACAGGAATGTCTCCATCCCGTCGGTGTTTTCGCCAAACACCATGTCCGAGCCTTGGACCGGCCCGCCCTCGGTCAGGTCATAGCCTTCGGCCTGCGGCATCAGCGGATCGCCCCACCGCACGAGGGTGTGCCACGAATAACCTTGCGGCACATGCACGTCGAAATCGGTCTGCGCCGCAATCGGCGTGAAGGCAAAGCGCGAGGCTGCCTGCGCCTGCGCGCTGTTCAGCAGGCCGGTGCCCATCACAGATGCGCCCGAGCCAAAGGCAAGGATACCGCCCAGAAATCCACGGCGCGAAATCGCGCGTTCGACCACCCGGTCGAAATCGTTTTCCTCGGGGCGGGGAAAATTGGCTTCGTCCCAGTCGTCGGCGGACAAATCAAGACTGTCGTGGGGGGTCATGCGTGGGTCTCCTGAAACCAAGGGCCTTCGTTATGATGCCCAAAAGATAAATCGGGTCGGTGACGCTGTCGTGACAGGCACCTTTCGTCTGTGCCGTCCGGCAACCCCACCAACCCAATGCCAAAGAGATGGCCAAACGGGCAGGTAAAACAGCCTTTCGGCACCATCTTTGAAAAACACGAATTGCGGTATCTTGATTCGTCGTCATCACATTCAGTAACGTCGATACAGTTGCCGATTGGGGGTTGTGATCGATGTTGACGCGTCGTTGCGTGTTAGGTGGTTTGTCGGCTGCCTGTGTTTTGCCAAATGCCACACTGGCGCATGCCAAAGGCTATTCCGTGCCGCCCGAGCACGCGCCGCGCATCGTCGAGATGGACCAGTATTTCGCCGATGGCGAAATCCACGTCGATCCGAATTTCTATGCGCTGTACCTGACCTTGCCGGATTACAAGGCGTGGCGCTATACCGTGGCCGTGTCACAGCCTGCCCTGTGGGAGCCGGGGACATATACCCTGAAATGGAAGGCCGAGTGGCCGCGCTGGCGCCCGACGAATGCCATGATCCGGCGCAACCCCGGGAAATATGCCAAGTATCGCAACGGGATGCCGGGCGGGCCGGGAAATCCGCTGGGCGCGCGGGCGCTGTACCTGTTCGACGGTGATCGCGACACGTTTCTGCGCATCCACGGCACGACACAACCCTGGACCATCGGCACGGCCAGTTCCAACGGCTGCGCGCGCATGGTCAATGACCATGTGATCCACCTGTTCGACCGGGTGCAAAAGGGCGCGCGCGTCGTTCTGCATCCCCGCTTTGATCAGGTGGCGTGATCCGCCTCAGATGATCTCGTCCTCGTCGAACAGGGGCTGGGCATCCATGTGCGATTCCATGCCTTCCAGCGCGGCCTCGGCGTTGGCGCTGCGGCTGACCTGCGCGATGTGAAACAGCGCGTCGCCTTCGTTGACCAGCGGCATGTTGGTGCGGCCCACGATGATTCCGCCGGTGTCGGCCAGCACATCCACCTCGGCCACGCCGAACGGGTCGGCAATCGCCCCGATCGTCTCGCCCTCGGTGATCAGGTCGCCGATGCCGCGAAAGGCGCGGAACAGCCCGCCGGCCTCGGCGCGGGTCCAGCTGGAATAATCGCACAGAACCGGCCTTGTGCTGCCCTTGGGCACGCCGCGCGATCCGATCATGCCCTGCTTCTGCATCACCCGCAGGATGCCCGCCACGCCCGTCCGCGCGGCCAGCTCGTCAAAGCGCAGGCCTTCGCCCGCCTCGTACAGCAGGACATCGACGCCCAGATCCTCGGCCGCCATGCGCAGCGATCCGTCCCGCAATTTCGAGGTCATCATCACCGGCGCGCCGAACGCCTCGCCCATCTCGACCAGCCGCTTGTTGCCCGATGTCAGGCGGATCTGCGGCAGGTTGCTGCGCGCGATGGCGGCGGAATGCAGGTCGATCCCGAAATCGGCGCGGCGCACCACCTCGGTCAGAAAGATATGCGCCAGCCGCGCGCCCAGACTGCCCGAGGGCGAGCCGGGAAAGCAGCGGTTCAGGTCGCGCCGGTCGGGCAGATAGCGCGCATGATTCAGAAAGCCGAAGGTGTTGACCACCGGCACCGCCATCACCGTGCCGGCCAGCGTGCCAAGCTGCTTGGTGCGCAGCAGGCGGCGCACGATTTCCACGCCGATCACCTCGTCGCCGTGGATTGCGGCGCTGACGAACATCACCGGCCCGGGGCGGCGGCCATGCACCACCTGCACCGACAGGGTCACCGGTGTATGGTCGGAGAAGGACGAGACCGGCACCTCGATCGTCTGACGGGTGCCGGGCTGGACCGTTTGCCCGGCCAGTGAGAAAGGGGCAGGCCGACCGGTCATCCCTTGCCTTTGGTCCGGGTGGCGCCGTCGCGGGCGGTGCGTTCGGCAAATTCTATGATCATCCCGGCAATGTCCTTGCCGGTGGCCTTTTCGACGCCTTCCAGACCGGGCGAGCTGTTGACCTCCATCACCACGGGGCCGTGGTTGCTGCGCAGCATGTCCACGCCGCAGACGTTCAGGCCCATGGTCTTGGCCGCGCGGATGGCGGTTGACCGTTCCTCGGGCGTGATCTTGACCGATTGGGCCGACCCGCCCCGGTGCAGGTTCGAGCGGAACTCGCCCTCGGCGCCGGTGCGCTTCATCGCGGCCACCACCTTGCCGCCGATCACGAAGGCGCGGATGTCGGTGCCGCCCGCCTCCTTGATGAACTCCTGCACAAGGATGTTGACGCCCGCGCCGCGAAACGCCTCGATCACCGACTTGGCAGAGCGCGCGGTATCGGCCAGAACCACGCCGATGCCCTGCGTACCTTCCAACAGCTTGATCACCACCGGGGTGCCACCCGCCAGCGCCATCACCTCGTCGGCCTTTTTCGGGTCATGGGCAAAGGTGGTCACCGGCAAGCCGATGCCATCCCGCGCCAAAAGCTGCATCGAGCGCAGCTTGTCGCGCGAGCGCCCGATGGCCACGGATTCGTTCAACGGATAGGTGCCCTGCATCTCGAACTGGCGCAGCACGGCCAGCCCGTAAAAGGTGATCGAGGCCCCGATCCGCGGGATCACCGCGTCGTATTTCGGCAGTTTCGAGCCGTCGTAATAGATCTCGGGCCTGCGCGAGGCGATGTTCATCGAACAGCGCAGCGTGTTGATCATGTCCAGCTCGTGCCCGCGCGCTTCGGCGGCTTCCAGCAGACGTTTGTGGGAGTAGAGACGCGGGTTGCGCGTCAGCATGGCGAACTTCATAGCGGGACCTCCCTGTGGCCCAGTGCAGTTTTTGGCGCTTTTCTGGAAAGCGCCGGCTCTCCCAGCAGAAAGGACCGGCCGGCATCCACCAGGATTCGGTGTCTGCGGATGGCGGTGCGGCCCAGGATGATCGGCATTGTCATGTTGGCCCGATCGGCCAATGTCACCTCGATACGCCAGCGCCTGTCACCCAGAACCAGCAGCGTGTCAATGACCATCCGGTCCTGCGGCGCGCCGCTGGTGTTCTTGACCGCGCGGTTGCCCAATAATGGCGCTTCGACGTCGCGGGCGCGCAACCCGCTGGCATGGGGAATGTGGAACCTGACCCATGGTTTTCCGTCCTTGTCGAATGGCCGGATATGGGTGGCATGGATGGCGGATGTGCGCGCGCCGGTGTCGATTTTCGCGTTGACCACGGGAATCCCAAGGTCAGGCAGGGCGATCTTTTCGCGCCAGCCGATGATCGTGGGTGGGGTTTTGGGGGCCTTGCGCTGGGCCGACATGCGCGCGTCTCCTTTCGCGATGACCGGGCCAGCCTGCCACAGCCACCCTGCAGGGGTAACCCCCGTTCTGGTCCCACGAAAAAGGCCCCCGTGGTGGGGGCCCTGGTCGCGTCAAAAGCTCTGAAAACTCAGGCTGTGTGCTTGGTCGTGCGCAGATACGGCAGTTTCACGTCGATCTCGCCGAATTTCTCGCGCGCCTGATCGTCGTTCAGCGACAGCGCCACGATCACATCCTGCCCGGCGGTCCAGTTGGCGCCGGTGGCGATCGGCTGACCGAAGGTGGCCTGCAATGCGTCCAGCGCGCGCAGCACCTCGGCAAAGTTGCGGCCCACCGACATCGGATAGGTCATGATCAGCTGCACCTTCTTGTCGGGGCTGATGATGAACACCGACCGGACGCTGGCGGAGTCGGCGGCGGTGCGGCCATCCGGCAGATAGGCCTCGGCGGGCAGCATGTCGAAGGCCTTGGACACGGCCAGGTCCTTGTCGGCGATGATCGGGAAACCGGCCTTGGCCCCGGAATAGCCCTCGATGTCGGATTTCCACTGCACGTGCTCGTCCACGCCATCGACCGACAGGCCGATCACCTTGGTGCCGCGCTTGGCCCATTCATCGGCCAGTTGCGCCACGGCCCCGAATTCGGTGGTGCAGACCGGGGTGAAATCCTTGGGGTGGCTGAACATGATCGCCCAGCTGTCACCGATCCAGTCGTGAAACGTGATCTCGCCCTGGTCGGTCTGGGCGGTGAAATTGGGGACGATGTCGTTGATACGCAGGCCCATGGGTCAAATCCTTCTTAAAGACTCGGGTTTATATTCCGCTTCTTAGATATATTCTAAACTCAAGATTACCAGAGGCAGCAGGCCTTGGTAAGCGGCATGGCGACAGGATGTCGCAAACCGGCGGACCTTTGCAGGCAAGGCTGCGCGAAAACGCGCTTGAAATTCGCACTGCGGAAATTTGATCAAATCCTTGTCACGCCGCTTGTCCTGCGTTCGCGTCAGTGCCAATGTAGGGTCAAATCACCGACCACGCGGTCGGGGATGATCAGTTTTTGCGGAGGTCCCGACATGATCGAGAAACGCCAGTTCTACATCAACGGTGAATGGGTCGACCCCAAAGAGGGCAGCGACCATCACGTCATCAACCCCACCACCGAAGAACCCTGCGCGGTGATTTCGCTGGGCGGCAAGGCCGACACCGATGCCGCCGTGGCCGCCGCCAAGGCCGCGTTCCCCGGTTGGATGGCCACCCCGGTGGCCGAGCGCCTGGCGCTGGTCGAAAAGCTGGCCGAGGTCTACAAGGCGCGCTCGGAAGAGATGGCGCAAGCCATCAGCCTCGAGATGGGAGCGCCCATCGACATGGCGCGCAGCCAGCAATGGGGCGCAGGCTATGGCCACATCAAGAACTTCCTGAAAGCCGCCGAAGGCTTTGAGTTCATCAAGCCGCTGGGCGATCACGCTCCGAACGACCGGATCATCCGCGAGCCGATCGGCGTCTGCGCGTTGATCACGCCCTGGAACTGGCCGATGAACCAGATCACGCTCAAGGTGATCGCGGCGGCCATCGCGGGCTGCACGATGGTGTTGAAACCATCCGAGGAAAGCCCGCTGGACGCGCTGGTCTTTGCCGACATGATGCACGAGGCCGGGTTCCCCAAGGGCGTGTTCAACCTGGTGAACGGCGACGGTCAGGGCGTGGGCAGCCAGTTGTCCGGCCACCCGGATGTGGACATGGTCAGCTTTACCGGTTCGACCCGCGCGGGCATCGCGATTTCCAAGAACGCGGCAGAGACGCTCAAGCGCGTGCATCTGGAACTGGGCGGCAAGGGCGCCAACATCATCTTTGACGATGCGGATGACAAGGCGGTCAAGCGCGGCGTCATGCACATGATGAACAACACCGGCCAAAGCTGCAACGCGCCCAGCCGGATGCTGGTGCAGAAGGGCATCTATGACAAGGCCGTGGAAACCGCGGCCGAAGTGGCCAATGGCATCGCGGTCGGCCCCGCCAACGAAGAGGGTAAGCATATCGGCCCAGTCGTGAACGAGGCGCAGTGGAACAAGATCCAGGGCCTGATCCAGAAAGGGATCGACGAAGGCGCGCGGCTGGTGGCTGGTGGCACGGGCCGCCCCGAGAACTTCAACAAGGGCTTCTATGTCCGGCCAACGGTGTTCGCCGATGTGACCAACGACATGACCATCGCGCGCGAAGAGATCTTTGGCCCGGTCCTGTCGATCATCCCGTTCGACACCGAGGAAGACGCGGTCAAGATCGCGAACGACACGGTCTATGGCCTGACCAACTATGTCCAGACGCAGGATGGCGCGCGTGCCAACCGTCTGGCGCAGCAACTGCGGTCGGGGATGGTCGAGATGAACGGCCAGAGCCGTGGCGCCGGTGCGCCCTTTGGCGGCATGAAGCAGTCGGGCAATGGCCGTGAAGGCGGCGTCTGGGGGATCGAGGATTTCCTCGAGGTCAAGGCGGTGTCGGGCTGGGCCGCAGGCTGAGCCTTGCCCCTTCGCTGATCTGATTGAGCGCGCCCAAGGGCGCGCTCTTTGTATCTCGGCCCCCCTGGGGCCTCGGGGATGAGGGGCGCTGCCCCTCAAACTCCCCGGGATATTTGCAGAGAGAGGAAGGTCAGAATGGGGCCTTGGCGCGAAATTTCTGTCCCACGCCACCATCGGGGTGGCGCAGGCGCAATTCCTCGGAATGCAGCATCAGGCGGGGGTGATCGTCGTGGGCGGGGCCGGTGGCATAGAACGGATCGCCCAGGATCGGGTGGCCAAGCGCCAGCATATGGACCCGCAACTGGTGGCTGCGGCCGGTTTTCGGCATCAGGCGCACGCGGGTTTCATCACCGTCATAGCGTACGACGCGCCAGTCGGTGACGGCGGGCTTGCCGGTGTCTTGGCAGACCATCTGCCGGGGACGGTTGGGCCAGTCCACGATCAGCGGCAGATCGACCGTGCCCTTGCGGGGCTCCAGCAGCCCGGACACCCGCGCGATGTAGGTCTTTTGCGTCTGGCGTTTTTCGAACTGCAGACCCAGGTGGCGCTGCGCATGGGGGGTCTGGGCAAAGACCATCACCCCGGATGTGTCCCGATCCAGCCGGTGCACCAGCAGCGCGGTCGGAAAGGCGGCCTGCACCCGCGCCAGCAGGCAGTCGGTCAGGTCCGGGCCCTTGCCGGGCACCGACAGCAGGCCGGCGGGCTTGTTGACCACAAGAAGTTCGTGATCGGCATGCAGGACGTCGAGCGGGGTATCGGGCGGGCTGTAGGTTTCGGTCATGATCACAGTCTAGCCGATGCGCCGGGCGACATAGTAGCCATAGCTGACGTGTTCGGTGTTGCGTTCGTAGAGGGCGATTTCCTGCCGTTCGGCGGCGACGACGGCCTGCGCGCGCTCGGAGTTGCGGTTGCGCGACAGGAAATCACCGAACCGGGCCTGAAGCGGCCGATAGTAGGTGTCGAGCCAGCAGCGGGCAGGCAGCGGGAAATAGCCCAGCGGGCTGTAGCCTGCCTGTTCCAGCGTGGCGAGTTTCTCGGCGGCGGTGGCGACCTGCGGATATTCGCGCGTCCAGTGATCGTGCAGATCGGCGGGGCGGTCGGTGGTCAGCCATGTCAGGTCGGACACGGCCAGCACGCCGCCGGGTTTCAGGAAATGCCGCCAGGCCTGCACGCCTTCGGCAAAGCCCATGCTGTAGATCGCGCCTTCGGACCAGATCGCATCCAGCGATTGCGGGTCAAAGGGCAGCGCCTCCATCGAGGCGGCAAGCGGCGTGATCCGGTCGCCCAAGCCTTCGGCGCGGGCCAGCCTTGTCAGCTCGTCCAGAAAGGCGGGCATCAGATCGACTGCGGTGATGGCGGCATCCAGCTCGGTCGCCAGAACACGGGTTGCCGCCCCGGTGCCGCAGCCGATATCGGCGATGCGCAGCCCGCGTGTGTCGCGCAGGCCCGACAGGGTGATGGCCAGCCGGGTTTCATCATTGCCGCCCGGGCCTTGCCGTATGCCGTCGCGGTGCAGGTCGATCAGAAGATCATGCGCGTCCATTGCGGGGCCTTTGCGGGTTGGGGTACGGGGCAGGTAGGCGGGGGCGGGCCCCAATGTCAACGCGGCGCAAAAGAAAACCGCGCCGAAACAGGCGCGGTCTGTGGTAATGTGCGGAGGGGTGGATCAGGCGGCCAGATCGGCCATGATCCGCGACAGGTGGTAATCGGTATCGCCCAGTTGCGCGTCAAGCATCACCAGCCGCTTGGCATAGTGCGAGGTCGGATACTCCCATGTCATCGCGATGCCGCCATGCATCTGGATCGCCTCTTCGGCGACCAGCCGGGCGGCGCGCCCGATCATGTTCTTGGCCATCGAGGCAAAGCGCGACGCATCCGGCCCGTCCAGCTCGGACGCCGCCTTGATGGTGATCGAGCGCGCCTGTTCGATTTCCGTCAGCATGTCAACCGCGCGGTGTTGCAGCACCTGGAACTTGCCGATCGGCACGCCGAACTGCTTGCGTTGCTTCATGTAATCGACGGTGGTGGCGTGGGTGACATCCATCGCGCCCACGGCCTCGGCGCACAGCGCCACGATACCGGCGTTGACCGCATCGGCGATGATCGCGCCCGCGTCCTCGGCCAGCAGTCTGGCCTTGGTGCCGTCGAGCAGCAATTCCGCCGCGCCGCCGCCATCCATCATCGGATAGCCGACAACCTGCGCATCGGGCGCCTGCACCTCGAACAGGGCGGGCTTGCCGCCCAGCATGGCCGCGACGATGAACACATCGGCCACCTGCCCGCCATAGATGCTGGTCTTGCGGCCCGACAGGCTGTGCCCGTCGCCGGATGCCTGCGCGGTGCAGTCCATCCCGGCGGGATCGTAGGGCGCGTCAACTTCCGACAGGGCAACCGCGTATTTGGTGGCACCCGACAGCAGCGCCTCCTGATCCGCGCCCCGCCGGGTCAGGATGCGGGCGGCCATGGTGGCGCCCAGCATCGGTTCGGGGCACAGGGTCCGGCCCAACGCCTCGAACACAACCGAGATGTCGAAGCCGGTGCCGCCAAAGCCACCCGCATCCTCGGGGGCCAGCGCGAACAGCGCGCCCAGTTCGGCCAGCTCGCCCCATTTTTCGGGGTCGTGGCAGGGCAGGTCATAGGCGACCTTGTTGCGATGCTCGACCGGGTACTTGTCGCCCAGGTAACGGTTCAAGCTGTCGGCCAGCATCCGGCGGTCTTCGGTCAGGTTGAAATCCATCGGTTACAGCTCCAATGCGGCTTTGGACAGGATGTTGCGCTGAATCTCGTTCGAGCCGCCAAAGATCGAGGTCTTGCGGTTGTTGAAATAGCGCGCGGCGTTGTGTTCGGTGCCATCGGGGCCAAAGGTCATGTTGCCATCGGCCAGGTATCCGGGGAAAGGTGCCGCGACAGGGCCAAGCGCACGGCGGGCCAGATCCTTGAGCTCCTGATGGATCACCGTACCCTTGATCTTGAGGATCGAGGTTTCCGGACCGGGCGCGCCCATTTCCTGTGCCTTGAACAGCATCCGCAGGTTGGTGATCTTCATCGCCTCAAGGTCCACCTCGGCCTGCGCGATGCGGGCGGCGAACAGCGGGTCGTCGATCAGACGCTTGCCGCCGCGCTTGACCTTGCGGGCCAGCGCCTTGACCTCTTCGAGGCTCTGCATCGAGAACCCGACACCGGCAATCCCGGTGCGTTCGTGGGTCAGCAGGAACTTGGCGATGGTCCAGCCCTTGTTTTCCTCACCCACAAGGTTTTCGACAGGAACGCGCACATCGGTAAAGAACACCTCATTCACCTCGTGCCCGCCTTCGATCAGCTTGATCGGGCGCATTTCGATACCGGGTGTGTCCAGATCGACAAGGATGAAGGAAATGCCTTCCTGCGGCTTCTTGGCATCCGGATCGGTGCGGCACAGGCAGAAGATCTTGTTGGCGTGCTGGCCCAGCGTGGTCCAGGTTTTCTGGCCGTTGATCACCCATTCGTCGCCATCGCGGTTGGCACGGGTTTTCAGCGACGCAAGGTCAGAGCCTGCGCCCGGCTCGGAATAGCCCTGGCACCACCAGTCGGTGCCATCCAGGATACGCGGCAGGATGGTGTCTTTTTGCTCCTGGTTGCCGAATTCGATCAGCACCGGGCCCAGCATGTTCAGGCCGAAGGGCACGATGCGCGGGGCATAGGCGCGGCAGCATTCTTCCTCGAAGATGTGCTTTTGCACAGGCGTCCAGCCGGGGCCGCCGTATTCCTTTGGCCAGATCGTCGCCAGCCAGCCCTTGCGCTGAAGGATGGCGTGCCACTCCTCCATCATGTCCTTGGTCAGCTCGCCGCCGCGGCGCACGGTCTCGCTCATTTCCTTGGGGAGATTGTCGGCAAGGTAGCTGCGCACCTCGTCGCGGAATTCCAGTTCTTCCTTGGTAAAGCTCAGGTCCATATCTCGGGCTCCTTAATTCAGGTCGGCGAATGTGCTGCCATCCTTGGCCATACGGGCCAGAATGGGCGGCACCTGCCAGTAATGGGGGTCTTCCTTGGCGTAGGCTTCGATCCGCGCGACCAGTTCGGCCGCGCCGATGCTGTCGGCGTAATGCAGCGGCCCACCGCGGAAACGCGGAAAGCCGTAGCCGAACAGGAACACCATATCGACATCGACGGGCCGCTTGGCGGTGCCATCCTCGACCACGCGGGCGGCCTCGGAGATCATGGCGGTCATGTATCGGTCGATGATGTCCTCATCCGCGAAGGTGCGCGGGGTGATCCCCTTGTCGGCGCGCACCTCGTCGATGATCGTCGCTACCTCGGGGTTGGGCACGGGCGCGCCGCTGTCGTACAGATAGTATCCTTTGCCGGTCTTGCGACCGAACCAGCCGTTTTCGCAGATACGGTCGGCCACGTCGCCGGCGTAACGCTCGGCCGGGTCGCGGTCATCCGCCTTGCGCTTGCGGGTCATCCAGCCGATGTCGAGACCCGCCAGATCGCCCACCTTGTGCGGCCCCATGGCAAATCCGAACCCTTCGAGCGCGTCATCCACCTGCTGCGGGCTGGCACCATCCAGCACCAGATAGCTGGCCACCTTGGAATAATGCGCCAGAATACGGTTGCCGATGAAGCCATCGCAGACCTGCGCCAGAACGCCGACCTTCTTCAGTTTCTTCGCCAGCGCAAAGCCTGTTGCCAGCACGTCCGGCGCGGTTTCAGCCCCCTGCACAATTTCCAGCAGGCGCATCACATGCGCGGGCGAAAAGAAATGCAGGCCCAGCACATCGGCGGGACGCTTGGTGCAGGCGGCGATTTCGTTGATGTCCAGATAGGAGGTGTTGGACGCCAGAATGGCACCGGGTTTGCAGATGCTGTCGAGCTTGCCGAAGATGTCGCGCTTGACGTCCATCTGTTCGAACACCGCCTCGATCACCAGATCGACATCGGCCAGATCCTCCATCGCCAGCGTGGGGGTCAGCATGCCAAGCACCGCGTCACGCTTGTCACCGGCCAGCTTGCCGCGTGACACCGCGCCGTCGATGTTTTTCGTGATGGTGGCGATGCCGCGGTCCAGCCCGTCCTGCGCCACCTCGACCAGCGTGACGGGAATGCCCGCCAGCAGGCAGGAGGTGGCGATGCCCGACCCCATCGTGCCACCACCGATCACGCCGATCCTGTCCAGCGGGCGGGTGTCGCCCTTGGCCTCGGGGATATTGCTGACCGCGCGTTCACCGAAAAACGCGTGGATCATGCCCGCGCGCTGCGGCGTGTCCATGCTGTCGATGAACGCCTGACGTTCGATCGCCAGCCCCTCGGCGCGGGGCAGGTAGGACGCGCGCACCGCCTCGACGATCTTGTGGGGCGAGAACATATGCGCCTGCTTCTTGCGCAGCATCGCCGCCGTCTCGTCCAGCGCGGTGTCGTCCTTGGGCGTCTCAAGGTCACAGGTCCGGCGGGTCTGCAAAGTGCCGTCCAGCACATCCTGCGCGGCTTTTAGCGCCACGTCGCGCGGATCGCCCTGGTCCAGCCGGTCGATCAGACCCTTTTCCAGCGCCTCTTTGGCATCGACCATCCGGCCCGACAGGGACATGTCCAGCGCCATGGGAATACCCGCCAGACGCGGCACGCGCTGCGTGCCACCGGCACCGGGCAGCAGGCCAAGGTTGATTTCGGGCAGGCCGACGCGCAGCCCCTCGATGCCGATACGGGCGTGGCACGACAGGCCCAGTTCCAGCCCGCCCCCCAGCGCGGTGCCGTGCATGACGCAGATCACCGGCACGGTGCTGTCCTCGATCACGTTGAACACGTCGGGCAGGGCAGGGACCTTGGGCGGCTTGCCGAATTCCTTGATATCGGCCCCGGCGACAAAGGTCCGCCCCGCGGCATAGATCGCGGCGACCTTGGCGTTGCCCTCGGCGTTCAGCTTTTCGATGGCCTGTTGCAGCCCTTCCCGCACGGGCTGACCAGTGGCATTCACCGGCGGATTGTCGATGCAGATCAGGGCGATGTCGCCCTCACGCTCGATCGAGATAAGGTCGTTGACCTGATGGATATCGGCCATGCGCTCCCCCCATGTGTCCGTGTTTCCGGGCCGCTTGTGCGATCCTCGGTCCTGCGAAAATGTAAAGCGGGCGTCGGTATCCGTCAACTAACGGAAATTCGTTTCGCAATGCGAAAAACGTAGCGTCACGCGCTCTGCCGCAAGCCCCGCGCCAGCGACGACAGAATGAACAGACCCGCCGCCACGCAGACGATGCTGGGGCCCGTGGGCGTGTTGTAGTGCAGCGAGGCTTGCAGCCCGCCCAGAACCGAGACCACGGCCACCACCGTGGCAATCCCGGCCATCTGCTCGGGCGAGCGGGCAAAGGGGCGGGCGGTGGCGGCGGGAATCAGCAGCAATGCCGCGATCAGCAACACGCCCACGACCTTGATCGCCACCGCCACCACCAGCGCCAGCGCCAGTGTCAGGATCAACTGCTCGCGGCGCGGATCGATTCCGCTGGCATAGGCCAGATCGGGATTCAGCGTGGCGGTCAGCAGGGCCTGCCAGCGCCACGCCAGCAGCACCAGCACCAGACCGGCCCCGCCCCAGATCACCGCCAGATCGCCGCGCGACACCGCAAGGATATCCCCGAACAGATAGGCCATCAGGTCGATCCGCACATCGGTCAGGAACGACACCGCCACAAGGCCGAATGCCAGCGCCGAATGGGCCAGCACGCCCAGCAGCGTGTCCATCGAATAGCCCCGCCCGGCCAGCGTGCTGACCGTCAGCGCCATCACCAGCGCCACGGCCACGGCCCCGCCGAACACCGGGATGTCCAGCGCCAGCGCCAGCGCCACGCCCAAAATCGCGGCATGGGCCGTTGCATCCCCGAAATAGGCCATCCGCCGCCAGACCACGAAACAGCCCATCGGGGCGGCGGCCAAGGCCACGCCGATGCCCGCCAGCATGGCGCGGATCAGGAAGTCGTCCAGCAGGGCCATCAGGCGCTTTCCTCGTGCCGGTGCGGGGTGTGGTCGTGATCGTGATCATGGCTGTGGTTGTGATCGTGCCGATACAGCGCCAGCGCGCCTTGCGTGCCGGTGCCGAACAGCGCGCGGTATTCCGGCGCGCTGGCCACGATGTCGGGCGTGCCCTGACAGCAGACATGGCCATTCAGGCAGACCACCCGATCGCTGGCCGCCATCACCACATGCAATTCATGGCTGACCATCAGCACGGCACATCCCAGGTCGCCGCGCAATTCCTCGATCAGCCGGTAGAACGCCGCCGATCCCGGCTGGTCCAGCCCTTGCGTGGCTTCGTCCAGGATCAACAGGTCCGGCGCTTCAAGCAGGGCGCGGGCCAGCAGGACGCGCTGAAACTGCCCGCCTGACAGGTCGGCCATCTGCCGACGTTCCAGATGCGGCACGGCCACGCGCCCCAGTGCCTGCGCCACTTCCGCGGCATTGCGTCTGCGCGGCAGCGACAGGAACCGCCCCACCGTCATCGGCAGGGTCGGGTCGATGTGCAGGCGCTGGGGCACATAGCCTATGCGCAGGCCGGGTGCATGGGCGATCCGCCCGACGGTGGCCGCCTGCGCGCCGATCAGCGCACGCAGAAAGGTGGATTTGCCCGAGCCATTGGGGCCGACGATGGTGACGATCTCGCCCCGGTCGATGCTGAAATCGACGTCGCGCAGCACCTGATTGCCGCCCAGCTTGACGCCGACGCCCAAGGCTGTGATCAGGCTCATGCCTCGGCCCGGGTGCAGTCGGGGCACAGGCCCTGCGCCTCGATCACGGCGCGTTCGATGGTGAACCCGGCCTCGCGCGCGGCCCGTCCCAGCGCGCCCTGAACCGGCTGGGCCTTGGCCTCCTGCACCGCGCCACAGATGCGGCAGATCAGAAAGGCCGGCGCATGATCCGCGCCCGGATGGCTGCACGCGGTATAGGCGTTCAACTGTTCGATCTTGTGGGCAAACCCGTGCGTCACCAGAAAATCCAGCGCGCGATAGGCCACGGGCGGTTGCGAGCCGAACCCTTCGGCATCCAGATCGGACAGGATGTCATAGGCTCCCAGCGCCCGGTGCTTTGCCAGCAGGATTTCCAGCACCCGCCGCCGCACCGGGGTGAATTGCAGCTTGCGTTCGGCGCAATAGGCCTCGGCCACCGAAATCGCGTCGGCGATGCAGGCGGTATGATCGTGGCTATGAAAGGCATTCGTTGTCATGGCACGCCAATCTAGGCCGGGGCGGCGCGGGATGCAATATTGTAACATCACGCTTGCAATGTTATATCATTACATCTATTCAGCCCTTCGACTGTTCCAATCCGAAAGGTATCCCGATGCTGCGCCCCGCCCTGACCGCCCTGTTGCTGACCTCGACCGCCGCCTTGGCGGATGTGCCCCGCGTCGTGACCGACATCGCCCCCGTGCATTCGCTGGTGGCGCAGGTGATGGGCGATCTGGGTCAGCCCGACCTGCTGGTGCGGCCCGGGGCATCCCCCCACGGCTATTCCCTGCGCCCGACCGAGGCACGCGCGCTGGATCAGGCCGATCTGGTGGTGATTGTGGGAGAGGGGCTGACACCCTGGCTGATGCAGCCGGTGCAGACCCTGGCCGGTGACGCGCATCTGCTGGAGCTGCTGGGCGTCGAGGGCGCAACCCGTCTGGACAGGCGCGAAGGTGCTACCTTTGGACGTCATAGCCACGGCGATGGCGACGATCACGGTCATGACGACCACGACCATGACCATGCCGAGGCTGACGGGCATGATCACGACGATCACGATCACGATCATGACAAAGCCGATGACCATGGCCATGATGACCACGACCATGATCACGCCAAGGCCGATGCACACGACCACGACGATCACGATCATGGCGCGTTCGACAGCCATGCCTGGCTTGACCCTCGCAACGGGGCTGTCTGGCTGGATGCCATCGCCGGCGAACTGGCCGAGCTTGATCCGGAAAACGCCGACACCTACCGCGCCAATGCCGAAACGGGCAAGGCACAGCTTGCCACGCTCGAAGCCGAGATCGCGGCCAGCCTGCCCGAGAATGGAACCGGCTTCATCGTGTTCCACGACGCCTATCAGTATTTCGAGGCCCGTTTTGGTCTGGCGGCCTCGGGTTCGATCAGCCTGTCGGATGCCACAGCCCCCAGCGCAGGCCGCATTTCCGAGCTGCGCGACAAGATCGGCGATCTGGGCGTGACCTGCGTGTTCACCGAACCGCAGTTCGATCCCGGCATTATCGCGGCACTGGGTGTCGATGATCTGAATACCGCCGTGCTGGACCCTCTGGGCACATTCGCGTTCGAACCGGGCGCTGATCTTTATCCCCAGACCCTGCGCGCGATGGGCGTGGCCTTTGCCGAGTGTCTGGCACCGCAGGGCTGATCGCCCCTTGCCTTGACCCGCCGCTTGCGGTTCCTTGCGCCCGGACTGGCGCAAGGAGGGGCGAGGATGAAGGCACTGGTGATGACGCGCTATGACAGCGCGCTTTCCCTTGAAACCGTGGACGATCCGGCCTGCCCGCCCGATGGGGTCGTTGTGCGGGTCATGGCCTGCGGAGTCTGCCGGTCGGATCACCACGCCTGGGAAGGCGCCGACCCGGACGTGGTTCTGCCGCATGTGATGGGCCACGAATTTGCCGGCGTGATCGAAGAGGTCGGGCGCGATGTGCGCGGTTTTGCCGTGGGTGACCGGGTGACCGCGCCATTCATTCTGGCCTGCGGCACCTGTCCCGATTGCCGCATCGGCGATCCCACCACCTGCAACCATCAGGACGTTATCGGCTTTACCGGCTGGGGCGCCTTTGCCGAGCGTCTGGCGGTCCGGCACGCCGATTTCAACCTGGTGCGCCTGCCCGACGCCCTGGGCTATGTCGAGGCGGCCGGCATGGGCTGTCGCGTCACCACGGCGTTTCGCGCGGTGGTGGACCGGGCCGGGCTGGCGCCCGGCGAATGGCTGGTGGTGCATGGCTGCGGCGGCGTGGGCCTGTCGGCGGTGATGCTGGGGGCCGCACTGGGCGCGCGGGTGCTGGCGGTGGATATCAACGAACAGGCCCTTGCGATGGCGCGGGATCTGGGCGCGACGCAGGTTCTGAACGCGGCCGGGCTGGACGATGTCGGCGCGGCGGTGCGCGACCTGACGGATGGCGGGGCCCATGTCTCGGTCGAGGCGTTGGGCGTGACGGCGACTTTTGAAAACTCGGTGCGCAGCCTGCGCAAGCTGGGCTGCCATGTGCAGATCGGCATGCCGGTGGGCGCGCATGATACCGTGACGCTGCCGCTGCTGGAACTTGTGTATTCCCGCCAGATCAGTATCGCAGGCTCGCGCGGCATGGCCGCGCGGCGGTTTCCGGCGCTGTTCGGGATGATCGAAGCCGGGCGGCTGGACATCTCTCGGCTGGTGACGGGCCGTATCGCGCTGGGTCAGGCCGAGGATGCCTTGCGCGGGATGGACGGGTTTCAGGGCGTGGGCGTGACGGTGATCACCGATTTCACGCGGTAGTTTTTTCAGCCTTGGTGTCGGTGATTGGTCCCGGTGTTCAACGTGACCGCCCAGGCCAAAGCGCCAATTCGATGGGCAATCCATGACGCGTCGGGGGCACCATCTCCAGCCAAGGCTTGCCCCTGACCGCCTGTCGCGCAAAAATGCAGGTCACGACAAAAGGTTAGGCCACCATGACAAGCATCACCCCGATCCGCGCGCGCACAGGTATCTGACGTGTCTGCCTCCTTCTCTCAACGGCTGGCGGGGTTGGTGCAGCAGATCTATCCCGATCTGAATGCAGATATTCTGGCCAGCCAGATCGTCGATGCCTTCTGGCCCGAGGGCACGCACCGGCGCAAGCGCGCCCGCCCGCCCGGCAACAGCCTGTGGTCGGAACGCGACGCGGTGCTGATCACCTATGGCAACTCGATCCAGGACGGGTCGCACAAGCCCTTGGACCTGTTGCACGATTTTTTGCTGCGCAAGATGAAGGGCGTGGTGAACGGCGTGCATATCCTGCCGTTCTTTCCCTTCACCTCGGACGACGGCTTTGCCGTGACGGATTATCGCGCGGTCAATCCGCAGCTTGGCGACTGGTCGGATATCCGGCGGATCGCGGGCGATTTTCACCTGATGTCGGATCTGGTGCTGAACCATGTCAGCAGTCAGGGGCCGTGGTTCAACGCATACCGGCAGGGGCAGCCGCCCTTTGACCGGTTCTTTTTCGAGGCCTCGCCCGAGGATGACCTGTCGGCCGTCGTGCGCCCGCGCACCACGCCGTTGCTGCAGGAGGTCGAGACCAGCAATGGCCTGCGCCATGTCTGGTGCACCTTCAGCCACGATCAGATCGATCTGGACTTCCGCAACCCCGAGGTGCTGCTGGAGATGCTGCGCATCATCCGGCTGCACGTGGATCAGGGCGTGCGCATCCTGCGGCTGGATGCGGTGGCGTTCCTGTGGAAACAGGCGGGCACATCCTCGATCCACATGGCGCAGACCCACGCGGTGGTGCAATTGATGCGCCTGCTGGCAGATTATGCCACCGAAACGCTGGTGCTGCTGACCGAAACCAACGTGCCCAAGGCCGAGAACCTGAGCTATTTCGGCAACCGGAACGAGGCGCATGCGGTCTACAACTTTCCGCTGCCGCCGCTGATCCTGCATGCGATGATGGCGGGCACGGCGCGCTATCTGCATCGCTGGCAATCCACCATGCCGCCCGCGCAACTGGGCTGTGCCTATCTGAACTTCACCGCCAGCCATGACGGCATCGGCATGCGCCCGGCCGAGGGCGTGTTGCCACCCGATCAAAAGGCGCGGGTGATCGACACGATCCGCAGCATCGGCGGGCTGGTGTCAATGCGCGCAACACCCGGCGGGGGCGAAGAACCCTATGAGCTGAATTGCAGCTGGTTCGAGGCGATGCGCGCCACCTTCGCGGGCGAGGACGCGCAGCAGATGGCGCGTTTCCTATGTTCGCAGACCATCGTGATGTCGCTCGAGGGGATACCGGCGTTCTACATCCACGCGATGCTGGCCACGCCGAACGATCACGATGCGGTCGAACGGCGCGGCATGAACCGGGCGATCAACCGGCACCGATGGGATTACCCCACGCTGCTCGAGCGGCTGGATGATCCGGCCTCGGATCAGGCGCGGGCGCTGCGTGGTCTGTCGGCGCTGCTGCGCCTGCGGGGGCGGCAGGCGGCCTTTCATCCCAATGCGACGCAATTCACCCTGCGGCTGGACGAGCGGCTGTTCGGGCTGTGGCGGCAAAGCCTCGACCGGCACCAGTCGGTCTTTGCCATCCATAATGTCAGTGCCGATACCGTCGCGGTTGCCCCCGGCCAGATCAACCTGATCGAGGGCGAGGAGTGGCAAGACCTGATCTCGGGCGAGCGGATCGATGCGGCCGGTCCCGATATCCCCTTTGCACCCTATCAATGCCGCTGGATCAGCAACCGCGCGCCTCAGGCGTACTCCTCGTGATCGGCGGTCACGGCGGCGCGCAGGTCAGACAGAAACTCGGGGTCGGCGGCGTGCACGCGGTTCCACGTCGGGATGAAGGGCGATTCCCGCGGGTTGTCCAGAAACACCTGGCCCGCGCGGATGATGTTCTCGGCGAACAGTTCGATCGATTCTTCCTCGCGGTGCCGGTCCAGTGACAACCCGTTCATCTTGGCATCGCTGTAATACCCTTCCAGCAGGTCCAGCGCCGATCGGTAATAGGTCGCTTTCAGCGTGCGGAACACGTTGGGCGTGAACACCGTGCCATCGGCGGCCAGCTTGCGGAATATCGCCTTGCAGATGTCGGTGGACATCCGGCTGAGGCCCTTGCTGGCATCCTCGGGCGACAGGTCCTGATGCTTGTGATCATAGGCATCCGAAATCTCGACCTGACACACGGATTTGGGCGCAAGGTTGCGCCATGCCTCGGACAGAACGCCGATCTCCAGCCCCCAGTCGGACGGGATGCGCAGATCGGGCAGCATCGGCGTGCGCATGGCAAACTCGCCCGACAGCGGATAGCGAAAGCTGCGCAGGTAATCGATGTAGTCGCGGTCGCCAATCACCCGTTTCAGCGCGATCAGCAGCGGGCTGACCAGCAGGCGGGTAACGCGGCCATTCAGCTTGCCGTCGCCCACGCGCGGGTAATAGCCCTTGGCCATCTGGTAGGGAAAGCCGGGATTGGCCACGGGGTAGACCAGCCGCGCCAGCATCTCGCGGTCATAGGTCAGGATATCGCAATCATGGATCGCCATCACCGCGCTGTCGGCGCAGGCGATCAGGTATCCCATGCAGGACCACACGTTCTTGCCCTTGCCCGGCTCCTGCGGGGCCAGCCCCAGCGCATCCAGCCGCGCACCAAGCTCCAGCATCCGGGGGCTGTCGTTCCAGATCACCGTATGGGTCTGCGGCAGGTGACCAAAGAACGCGCAGGCATGGTTATATTGCGCGGCGTCCGCCTGATCCAGCCCGATGATGATGCGGTGCAGATACGGCACCTGTGCCAGTTCGTTCAGGATATGCGGCAGCGCGTCGCCCTCAAGCTCGGAAAACAGGCTGGGCAGGATCAGCGTGATGCGCCGCGTCTGGGCGAATGTGGACAATTCATACTCCAGATTCTCCAGCGTCTGGGTGCGCAGATTGTGCAGGGTGGTGATATTGCCGTTCTGGTGGAAATCAGACATCTGGCGCGGCTTCCTTGATCAGGCCCAGCCGGTGCAGCAGGGCAAATATCGCTTGCGACCAGCCGTGCGGGCCGGGGGCGGTCGTGCGGATGATGCGGCCTGCGCCTTCGCCCCGCAAGGGGGGCAGGGGCGGCGCGTGGGGATTGGCGACGATCACGCCGAAATCGGCGGTTTCCAGCATCTCGGCATCGTTAGGAGCATCCCCCAGCGCGATGGTGGTGCGCGGGGCAAAGCGGGCGATCAGCGCGCCCATCCGGTCGGCCTTGGTGCCCCCCATGCTCAGCGTCAGGAACCGCCCGCCCTGGCGCGCATGCAGCCCGGCGGCCTGTGCGGCTGTCATGAAGGCATCAAGCGTCGCGGCGTCACCCTTCCACAGCCCCGGCTCGCTGAACCGGCGCTGTTGCGCGGCCCGCGCGGCTGACAGTGGCAGTCCGGTTATGTCGGCCACATCCTGCGCCGTGACATCGCCGAACCCCTGAAACCCCGCTGGCAGGGTTGCGAGGATGGCGCGGATGCGGCGGTAGTCGCTGTCATCGCCCGTGGCCTGCGCCCCGGCGTCCAGAACGCCCGCCCCGTTTTCCACGATGGCGGGCCAGTCGGTCAGGCCAAGGGCCGCGCGCAGGGGGGCGACCTCGGCCGCGGTCTTGCTGGTGGCCAGCACCACGCCCGCCCCCACCCGGTGCAAGGCAGCCAATGCAGGCAGGGCCGGGGTGTAATCATAGCTGTCGTGGTCCAGCAGGGTGCCATCCAGATCGGAAAACACCAGCAGGGGCAAATCGTCTGTCATGGCCCAAACTTAGGCCGCGTTTGCCCAAGGGGCCATCAGGCGGGGTGATTTCCTGTGCAACTGGTCAGAAAGCCGACTGCCCCGCCTGTTTTTTGGGCGTCTGGCGATCACCCCTTTTCCGCAGCCTCGATCTTGTCCTGCGTCTTTGTGTCGAAATCACCGGCGTCGTGCCGCTCGTGCAGCTGGCTGGACAGATCGCCCATCACGCGGTTGACCATGCGCCCGCGTTGCACCGCTGGCCGGGCGTCGATCTTCTCAGCCCACCGCAGCACGTTGGTATAGCTGGTCACGTCCAGAAACTCGGCCGCGTCATACTGGCGGCCCAGCACAAGCTGACCGTACCAGGGCCAGATCGCCATGTCGGCGATGGAATACTCGTCCAGCATCCATTCGCGCCCGTCCAGATGCCGGTCCAGCACGTCAAGCTGGCGCTTGACCTCCATCGCGAAACGGTCGATCGGATATTCCCACTTTTGGGGCGCATAGGCGTAGAAATGCCCGAAACCGCCGCCCAGATAGGGCGCGCTGCCCATCTGCCACATCACCCAGTTCATGCACTCGGTGCGCGCGCGGGTCTCCGTGGGCAGAAAGACTCCGAATTTCTCGGCCAGATAGAACAGGATCGACGCGCTTTCGAACACGCGCAGGGGCGGGTCCATGCTGTGATCGGCCAGCGCCGGGATCTTCGAGTTCGGGTTAATGTCGACGAACCCGCTGCCGAACTGGTCGCCATCGCCGATCCTGATCAGCCAGGCGTCATAGTCCGCGCCGGTATGGCCTGCGGCCAGCAACTCTTCCAGCATCACGGTGACCTTGACGCCGTTGGGCGTGGCCAGAGAATAAAGCTGCAAGGGGTGCTTGCCCACCGGCAGGTCCTTGTCATGGGTTGGGCCGGCGATGGGGCGGTTGATGCTGGCAAAGCGCCCGCCGGACTCTTGCTTCCATTCCCAGACCTTGGGCGGTGTGTATTCGTCGGACATCTGATGCCTCCTGTTTGCGCGTGATTGGGCGCAGGAAACAGGAAATCGCATGGGGCGGCAAGGCGGCTGGGGCACATGGGGTGTGCGCACACCAAAAAGGCCCCGCCAATGCGGCGGGGCAGGTGAGGTCGGTGCCGCAAGTCAGGACGCGGACACCGGGCGGTAACCTATGGGGTGGATCAGGTTTCCAGTTCCGAGCGGATCTGCTGACGCAGCAGGTCGATCGGAATGGTCTTGCCATCGCGGCGGAAGTGCCAGTAGGTCCAGCCGTTGCACGAGGGTGCGCCCTCGAACGCGGCGCCGACCTGATGGATCGAGCCCTTGACCTGATCGCCGATCAGCGTGCCGTCGGCGCGCACCTTGGCAATCCGGCCACGGGGGGAAAACAACTGCTCACCCGGGCGCAACATGCCGCGTTCGACCAGCTGGCCAAACGGCACGCGCGGCGCGGCGCGCTTGCTGGCCGAGACCTGCAACGCCTCGCGGTCGAACCGGCGCACGCCGTCGATGCGTTTCTGTGCCACCTTGCGATAGGCCGCCTCGCGCTCGATCCCGATGAAATCCCGGCCCAGCATCTTGGCCACGGCCCCGGTGGTGCCGGTGCCAAAGAACGGGTCCAGCACCACGTCGCCTGCGTTGGTGCTGCCCACGATCACGCGGTGCAGCAGCGATTCCGGCTTTTGCGTCGGGTGCGCCTTGTCGCCGTTGCCATCCTTCAGCCGCTCGTGCCCGGTGCAGATCGGCAGCACCCAGTCGCTGCGCATCTGGATTCCTTCGTTCAGCGATTTCAGCGCCTCGTAATTGAAGGTGTATTTCGCACCCTCTTCCTTGCTGGCCCAGATCATCGTTTCATGCGCGTTGGTGAACCGCTTGCCGCGAAAGTTCGGCATCGGGTTGGCCTTGCGCCAGACCACATCGTTCAGAATCCAGTAGCCCGCGTTTTGCAACGCAGCCCCGACCCGAAAGATGTTGTGATAGGAGCCGATCACCCAAATCGCACCGTTGGGTTTGAGCAACCGGCGCGCCGCTGTCAGCCAGTCCTGGGTAAACGAGTCGTAAGCGGCGAAACTGGCAAACTGGTCCCACGCATCATCCACCGCATCGACCTTGGAATTGTCCGGGCGATGCAGATCGCTGCGCAGTTGCAGGTTATAGGGCGGGTCGGCAAAGATCAGGTCGACCGACGCCTCGGGAAGGCTGTTCATCACCTCGATGCAGTCGCCGTCTATGATCGTGTTCAGGGGGAGCGCGGATGCGCCCTTGGTATCTGTCATTGTTCTCTTCTCTGCCTCTGACCCCGGCGCATTGGCGCGTTCTGTGGTTGCAGCAAAGATGAGTCAAAGCCGATTCGGCGTCAATTTCTTTTTTGAATCAGTCACTTATTGATTTGTCTTGATACAAGATATTGTGCACGGGTTTGAACGAACGCCTATGGTGTGGGGTCACACCAAGATTTTGAAGCGCCGCCTTGTGGCTTTTTGACGGGTAGCCTGCGTTCGTCTCCCAGCCATAGCCGGGGAACTGTTGCGCCAAATCCCACATCACCCGATCGCGCCATATTTTCGCCACGATTGAGGCCGCCGCGATGCTGACACAACGCGCATCGCCCTTGATCAGGGGCTGCGCCGAAACGGCCAGCCCGCGCGGAATCATATTGCCGTCGATCAACACGTGATCGGGGGCAACCGGCAGGGCGGCAATCGCGCGGGCCATCGCCAGATGGCTGGCGCGCAGGATGTTGATCTGGTCGATCTCGGCCACGCTGGCGCTGCCGATGCCCACCTGCGCCACGTCCTGCAAGATCTCGGCCAGGGCCGCCCGGCGTCTGGCGGTCAGCATCTTGGAATCGCGCAGGCCGTCGGGAATGCGGGCCGGGTTCAGCACCACGGCTGCTGCCACCACCGGGCCTGCCAGCGGGCCGCGCCCCACCTCGTCGACTCCGGCGACGATGCGCGACCCGGCTTCTTGGGCGGCCTGTTCAAAGGAATAATCAGGCGATGTCATGCCGCTGTGAAAGCGTGAAACCGCGCCACGGGCAACATGAAATCGGGGGCATCCGCGCAATCGACCGCGCGGATACCCCCGAGGGCCGGGCTGACCGGATCAGTAGCGCGCCAGGCTATAGCCGTGATTGCGCAGGCAATTGGCCTCGTACAGAACGTGGCTTTGCCGATTACCGCGCACCTGGATGCGGCAGTTGTTCGGCAGGGCGTTCACGTTGACACGGTTGTTGGCAAGACAGCGGCTGCCAAAGGCGCGGACCTTGCGGTTCCGGCCCGAGATATCCACCATGCAGGCGCCGGGCAGCAGCTTGCGGCTGACCCGACCGGGCAGCGGTCGGGGCTGGACATGGCCGCGCACGGCCGGATAGCGGTGTTGGTTGCCGTAGTTCCGAGTCGGGGTGTGAACGTGGGTCTGCTTGCGCTTGTCGTCGCGCCTGTCGTCGATCGCCTTGGCGATGATGGCCAGCGCGGCAATGCCGGCCAGCGCCTTGGCTACGTCCTTGGAGTCCGCCCGGGCCGGTGCGGCGGCAAAAGCGGTGACAGCCAAGGCGCCTGCCAGAATGGTTGCGATGAATTTGCGGGACATGAGGTGCCTCCTTCTCCCGTTTGGGCGATCCGTTGCGGGCGGCCCTGTTGCGATGGGGGCAGGGTGGGTCGGACCGGTGCGGACAGGCAATAACACCCCGCTGTTATCGGATAGCACCTGGTCCAAACCCCTTTGGATATTGAATATCACGCGGGATGCGCCCATTCTCGGCTTCATGAAAACACTTCCTGCCATCGTCGCTTTTGCGCTGACCCTGATGCTGGCCCTGCCGGCCCATGCGGCCTGTTTTGCCGACTACAAGGCGCGGCGCGACAACCCGCTGGAACTGCATTACGGCGTGGCAGAGATTTCGGGCCCCTGCACCAAGGCCAATGCACAGGGCCAGTTGCGCGGGCGTCTGGCGCGCGATGGCTGGCGGTTGCTGAACGTGTTGCAGGTGTTCGATGAAAGCGGCCTGAACAGCCGCCGCGGCAGCGCGGGGGCGTTCTTTCTGCGCTACTGACTCCTGACTACAGCGGACGCAGCGTGTCGCCGCGTTCGATCGTGGGCGCCAGTGTCACGATACGCTCGACCGCCCGCACCGGGTCAGCGGTGCGCGCCACGATGATTTCGGCGGCGCGACGACCGATCTCGTCGCGGCAGGCATCCATCGTGGCCAGACGGCGCGGCAGCCCGTGCAGCAGGTCGACCCCGTTGAACCCGGCCAGCCCGATCTGCCCCGGAATGTCATAGCCCTGCTCCAGCAGCCACAGCAGCCCGCCTGCGCCGATCAGGTCGTTCGAGTAGTACAGGAAATCCAGATCCGGACTGCGCGCCATCATCGCCGCCGTCAGTTCGCGCCCCTTGGACAGCGCGGATCCACCGGAATAGAACTCCTGATCCGCCACTTCGATGCCCGCGCGCGCCAAAGCCTGCGTGAACCCTTCGAAGCGTTTGCGCGCCCGGTGGTCCAGCGCCATCTTGGTGCCCATGAACCCGATCCGGCGATAGCCGGCCCTGACAATGGCCTCGCCCATCTCGCGCCCGGCCCGGCGGTGGCTGATGCCCACCATCGCATCCACCGGCGTGCCGTCGGTATCCATGATCTCGACCACCGGAATGCCGCTGGCCCGCAGCATGGCGCGCGAGGCATCCGAATGCTCGACCCCGGCAAGGATGATGCCCGACGGACGCCAGGAAAGCATCTCGTACAGCACCTTTTCCTCTTTCTCGGGCAGGTAATCGGTGATGCCCACAACGGGTTGCAGCGGCGTGTCTTCCAGAACGCGGTTGATGCCGGTCATCACCTCGGGGAACACCATGTTCGACATCGACGGGATGATCACCGCCACAAGGTTCACGCGCTGACTGGCCAGCGACCCGGCGATGCGGTTGGGCACATATCCCAGCGCCTTGGCCGCGCGCAGCACCTTTTCGCGGGTGGCGTCGCTGACATCGCCCCGATTGCGCAGCACGCGGCTGACGGTCATCTCCGACACGCCCGATGCCTCGGACACGTCACGCAGGGTCAGAGGGCGGTTGAGCGGTCGCGACACGTCCGGGGGATCCTGTCATTTGAATATGGTAGTCCTAGCGCGAACCTCGGCACTTGTTCAAGCATCCGGGCACGGCTAAAACCCAAAGCGTGGCCCCGTGGCTCAACTGGATAGAGCAGCCCCCTCCTAAGGGGCAGGTTGCAGGTTCGAATCCTGCCGGGGTCACCAAACCTGCCAATAAATACAATGACTTGCGGGAATTCAAATCCTGCATCGTGCAGGATTGCGCAGGATTTTGCGGCTTTTTTCCGCGAACATGCAGAGAACATCTCTACAAAACCTCTACAGTCAGATTTGACTAGAGTCGGTTCTCTCCTGCCAATCAAACAGAAAAATCCCGGTTCGGCGGCAACCGAAACCGGGATCAAATCTAAAGTAAAAGCCTCCAGCTTACCCCGACACCCTACCGCAAATCTTGACGTTGAAGCAACCTGCAATCAAGGCGGCAAACTGCTGCCGGGCGGTGCGTCATGAGTGTTCGGTTGACCCACAACGGCTTGCCTGCCGACATGCCATCTTACCGACTGAAGTTTTTTCTACAGCAGGCGAGGATTGTTCTCGGCCTGTCGAGTGGCGCGCTCAGGTATCTCGAATTCGCGATAGATAACTGCCAGCCGTCCGATTTCCGGGAGGGCAGGATTTGCGCCATCTGGTATTCGCTGGAGCGGCTTGCCGCTCTCCTTGGATTGTCAAAGCGCCAGATTGCCAGAATTGAAGCTGAACTGGTTGGTGCTGGCCTGATCAAACGCACTTATCCCGATCGAAAAAGCCGCTCCGGTGATCGTGTTGATGGTGTGATCAAGCGTGCAGCGGGCATCAACCTGGCCCCGCTTATCGAAAAGGCGGAGTACATTCGGCTGCTTGTCAGCCGTCAGATGCAGGCCGATGAAGACCGCGAGCGGTTGCGCGAGCATATTCAGGGCCTCTTTCTGCAGATACGAGATTTGGACGACGCGGATGCCGATGAGGCAGCGACCTGCATTCTGCCGCGTCGTCGGCCCAACGAGCTGAGCGACATCAAAAAAATGCAGGAGGTGGCCGAGGCGCTGGAAGCCGTACTTGCAGATTTTTCGACAGTTGCCGGACAGCCAGAGAAGACCGTCGAGTCGGACAAAAATGTCCGTCTCAATATGAATGAAGAAAAGAAAAATAAAACTCGTATCGCCGAGAAGCCAAGGGAGGAGGGGCGGTTGAACACCAGCCCGGCCCATGCCCGGCTTTTGGCTGGTCCACAGCTGGGCGAGTACATTGATCTGTACGCCTGTGGTGCTCCGCCGGATTGGCAGGCTGTCACGCGAGCGGCGCATGATCGGGCATATGAGCTGGGCGTCTCCAGCCGTTTGTGGCGAGAGAGATGCACACAGCTTGGCGAGGCGAGGACTGCGCTTTGCCTGATCGTGGCAGATCGAAATTCGCAGCGAGATGGGCCTTTTGGACGGAAGAACGCAGCCGCTTCCTTTGCAGGGATGGCCCGAAAAGAGGCCAGACAGATTGCCGTTCTCGACGGCTTGGTCGGAGAGCTGACACATGCGTTGCTCCGGTCAGGAGGCAACCTATGAACTACCCTCGTTGGCCTTCAGAGAAAGAGAGCAAGGTTACGCATGTGGCTACGCGACATGCACCTTGGAAGGGAATGGGCAGGCCCTTTCCCCTTCACCCCAAGCCCGGCGCGCGGAGCGCGTCAGGTGGCTGGTATGAGTAACCGAGAGCCAAAACCGCGTTTGGTGCGTGATCTGGTCCTGCGTGTTCGCTGCACGGAGGAGGAGCGTTCTGCGTGGCTGCTCAAGGCCCGCGCCCAAGAGCGATCCTTTTCGGATTATGCTCGTCACGTCCTGTCCGCTGAGCCGATTCAGCGGCGGGCGCGACCACCGGAGGTCGATCCCGTGCTGCTAGCGGCGGTTGGGCGCGCGGGCAATAACCTCAACCAAATCGCTCGGGCCATTGTAGCGCGACAAACTTGATGAGAAGA
Source organism: Lacimonas salitolerans (assembly GCF_042677865.1). Classification (NCBI taxonomy): domain Bacteria; kingdom Pseudomonadati; phylum Pseudomonadota; class Alphaproteobacteria; order Rhodobacterales; family Paracoccaceae; genus Lacimonas; species Lacimonas salitolerans. Next base: position 87,796 of record NZ_JBHUDD010000047.1, read on the forward strand.
GCGCGTCAATCAGGATGAGAATCCTTGGTCGCGACGCTTGAGAAGATGCCGCCCT